>JAGCKB010000172.1 GCA_017647725.1 Bacteroidaceae bacterium | reverse complement strand
TTTTGCATAAAAAATAGTTCGAGGAGTTGTAAAGATAATATAAAAAACTATATTTGCAAAAACAAACAAAACACGTACTACTATGAATATCGATGATTAACTTAACAATCTAAGAGGCGAACTCGATAGCAAACTAAAAGATTTTTCTCTTGGTGAACAGCAGGACGCCTCTACTGCCGAAGATTCTGTATTTTGCCCCGAGTGTGGTACAAAAAATCCGGCAGGTGCCAATTTCTGCTGTAACTGCGGAACAACGCTTGTGCAAGATTATGATGAAGAACTATACGATAGCGAGGAGGATGAAACGTGTGACAGCGATAAAGCTGAGTCTTGTGACAGTGAGGCGCAATATGGTATTTTGTATACCGATGTTCAGCGATTGGCCAATAAATATGGCTGCTCTACCGACGATGTGTGTGCGATTCTTGATGATTTCTGCGACAAGGCTGCTGAATACAATATGTATTGGGAGATACTTGATGCATCGGACAATCCCGACTATTTCAACTCGGATGACTTCTGGCTCGAGCACAACGAACTTATATCGGACTATTTCGAGCAGTCATCGATAGAGTATGGAATGAAAACTCCTCTCTTCATAATTGGTGGAAACGATGTTATACCAATACCTATGGTTGAGGATGTCTTTGGCACAAGCCGAACAGGTAGGATTCCTTGTGATATGGCCTACTGCTTCCAGGGTAATTTCTTCAGCGATATTTGGGAGTATGGCGACCACACAATAACCGAGGCATCGGTGCGAAACACTGTATCGCGCCTGCCATTAGAGGACGGAAAGATGGAAACCAACCTCGAAGATGACCTTGGAGCTTACTTCGACCTATGTGCCGAATATTACGAAGAGGGTATTCCTGTAGAGAGGGTTATGATGACTGCCAATGCTTCGTGGCTGCCTGCAAGTAAGACAATGTCCGAGCACCTGCCGCTGCTGCATAGTAATGATACACCTAATCTTGTGAAGCACGGAATGTATGTGAGCCCTCCTGTTATGGCCGATAATGAGGAGACAAACGAACCGCTTATAGAGACTCTTGAGAATGACAAGACGGGAATGTTGCTCTTCAACCTTCACGGTGCATCGAACCCCGGAATGTCGGGATTCTATAGCGACTATGGCAAAACTTTCGATATTAGTATGCTTAGCGGGACAAACGCGCGCGTCTTCAATACCGTAGCCTGCTTTGGTGCTCGTTACTTTGGTTATGAACGCGATGACTCGATGTTGCTCTCGGCTTTCTACAACGAGTATTTCTTGCTGTATGCCGGCTCTCTTATTCCTGTGCCTATGATGGAACTTAATGTTCCCGAGGGTGTGGAGGTACACGAGGGTTCGGGCTCGGAGCATCTTATGCCCATCTACTGTATGGAGCAGTTTACAGGTGCGCCTATGGGCGAGGCTATGATGCGTGCCAAGCTGAACTATTTCAATGTGTTCCGCCACATGGAGCGCGATGACTTTTCAATGGCAACAATGATGATGTTCTCGCTCTACGGTAATCCTATGCTGCGTATGGTGCGTAATGAGGAGGTGCTGAGACGTGCAGAAGAGGAACACGTGCTACCTACATTGCCACAAAAGGGTGTCGCTCCGGTGCGTAAGAAAGAGACGCAGTGTATTATGCTCAAGGAGGGTGGTTCGTCATCGCTTCTCGACCAGGTGCGTGGCTTGGTAGATGACAATATCTCGGCAATACATAAGGAGTTGCAGAAGCATCTGTACGATGAGTTGGGTCTGGAACCTCGTTGGCTCACTCGCATCGACCGTTTCGCAATCCCCAATGGTGACGGCACATACGAAGAGGGATACAGCTATGCCTACGAAGATAAGAGCAAGGCATTTGATAATATGTCGTGGGTAGAGGTTGACTATGATGGTAACATCAAGCGTGTATTTAAGTCGAAATAATATAATTATGCGATAAACGGTTCTTCTAATCGTTAACGCAAATATTAAAACAATGGTGCCGCTTTTTTAGCGGCATCATTGTTTTAATGGCTGAAGTTTTTTGCAGTCACATAATATCTACCTGATAAAAAGCTTGTGTGAAGGAAAATAGAGTCGTGTCGGGAAAATTTTTAGAAGCTTCTACTAATTTTCCTATGGCGCACCAATGAACAACCTTATGATTTTATGAAAAAGTGGGCTTGATTTAGTATTTTTGCGGTAAATCGCGAACAATAGCCTGCACTCGCTTTGAAATGACAAAGTAAACTTTGTCTATCTCGCTCGTTTGTAGCTATATTTGAGGTAAACATCGAAAATAGACTGCACTCGCTTTGAAAAATATTGAAGTGGACTTCATATTTCTCGCTTGTTTAGCTATATTTGAGGTAAACCTCGAAAATAGCCTGCACTCGCTTTGAAAAATATTGAAGTGAACTTCATATTTCTCGCTCGTTTAGCTATATTTGCGCTAAAGCGCGAGCAATAGCCTGCACTCGCTTTGAAATGACAAAGTAAACTTTGTCTATCTCGCTCGTTTGTAGCTATATTTGTCTTTTGACGTGAATATGTGTCGCGTTGTGCTAAACTTATTACCAAAATGAAAGACCTGAATAAAACCCTCATACGCAGTGTGGAACTTGCGAAGGTGCTGAATCACGCTCTCGAAGTGAAAAAGAGCGATAACGTAAAAGTGTGTCGAAGCATCAATGAACTGCAAACGCACGCGACGCTCATCGAGGAGGGTTTGCAACTTCTGTGCAGCGAGTATGCCGTTGAGGTAAACAGCGCAAAGCTCGCTCTTTGGGAACGTAAACTGCTCGACCTTAGTCTGCGCAATAATATGCTCAATATGCGTATGGGACGAAATACGATCTCGTACGAACATCCCGATATCGCTGCGCTTGAGGACGAACTTGCCGATGGCAAGGAATTTATTCTTGAGCAAAAGGAACTGAAAGGTCTCTATAGAGCTATGCGCACAAATATGGAGGAGACAGGTGCAAATACACTTTTCCTCACTCTTGGTACATTGCGTTGGCAAGAGAAACCGGGTGCCAAGCAGTATGCAGCGCCTATCTTGCTGTTGCCCATTGAGATGGTGCCAATGAAAAAGGAGCGCTACGCAATACGTCGACGCGACGAGGAGACAATGCTGAACTTTACTCTGCTCGAATTTCTTCAACAACAGTTCGATATAACCGTAGAAGGATTGCAGCCGCTGCCGCAGGATGCCTATGGCATAGATGTGAGCCTTGTTATGCACACTGTGCGCGAGGCTATAAAGGAACATCCCGACTGGGAGGTGAGCGAAGAGTCTTTTATAGGTATCTTCTCGTTTACAAAATTTGTGATGTGGAACGATATTCACACCCACAGCCGGGCTATTATGGGTAGCAATATAGTGCGCAGTCTCATCGAGGGACGATTGCTTGTCGAGGATGATGTGCAGCCTGTTGATGCCCGTCAGTTGGATGTGAGTGAGCGCCCCGATGCCTATGCGCTGCCGGTGGATGCCGATTCGTCGCAGCTCGAGGCGGTGGTTGAGTCGGGACGTGGACGTTCGTTCATCCTCTACGGCCCTCCGGGAACGGGAAAATCACAGACTATAACAAATCTCATTGCCAATGCTGTGTACCAGGGCAAGAGGGTGCTTTTTGTGGCGCAGAAGAGGGCGGCACTGGAGGTGGTGCAATCGCGCCTCGAAAAGATAGGTCTGGGACCTTTCTGCTTGGAACTGCACTCTAATAAGATGGACAAACGACACTTCCTTGAGCAGATGCAAAAGGGTTTAAGTGTCACTGCTGCATCGAATAGTGAGGAGTATCGCCAAAAGGCCGGCGAACTGTATGTGCAGCGTATGCAACTCATTGGATATGTCGAGGCACTGCATCGCAAGCAAGAGAAATTGTCACTATCGCTGAGCGATTGCATCGAGCGTTATCTGGCGACAAATGCTGTGCCTTTGGAGGTAGCAAAGGGGGTGATGGAGAAGATTGATGAGAAAGGTGCAGGGGTATTGCACGATAAGATAATGTTGCTCGGCTCTATTGAGATTATATTGGGAACAACACCGCAAGAGCATCCGCTCAGTGGGATGTTACCCAAAAAGGCTCCCGAAGCAAAGAAAGGTGCCTATCTGTCATCATATATGCTCAGTAATACGGTCGAGAGTATGCTGCCCACTCTACCACAGGTGGTAGCTGCATTGAAACAGCAGATTGAGCGCAATAAAAATGTCTCATACGTTTCGCGTACAACGCGACAATATATCGAGGGCGACTATAAGTTTGCTAAATTCCTCGCTATTGCCGAGGTCGACAGCGCCTTGCTCGACGACATCGATGCACTCGCCTCGGCTGTAGAACGTTGGAACGCTAATATATCTCTGCTGCCACAGTGGCAAAAATATGCCGATATTATTAATGACCTAACCGAGTGCGGACTATCTGAGGCGGTGAAACAATATAACGCAGGAGTGTCTGTGGCGGCTATTTGCGATGCTTATATGGCGGCTTTCTATCGCGAAAAGGCGCTGGAGATAATCATTGCCGACCCAACACTCAAGGAGTTCAACGGGTTGATGTTCGAAGAACTTATAGGACGTTACACGACGCTCACACGCGAGTTCCAACAGCTTACGCGTAAAGAGCTTGTGGCAAGAGTGGCGGCAGGAGTACCACTCGATGCCCGCAATCCCGAGATTGGCGCCGAACTCACTCTTTTGCGCAAGAGAATTGCAAACAAAGGACGCGGCGCTACAATACGCAATATAATAGACCAGATGCCACAACTGTTGCCTTCTCTCTGTCCGGTGATGCTTATGAGTCCGCTGAGTGTGGCGCAGTACCTCGATGTAAATGCACCAAAGTTCGACCTTGTGGTGTTCGACGAGGCGAGTCAGATGCCGACGAGTGAGGCTATCGGAGCGCTCTCGCGTGGACGTGCTGCGGTAATCGTGGGCGACCCCAAGCAGATGCCTCCTACAAGTTTCTTCACAGTGAATACTACCGATGACGAGAATGCCGATGCCGACGACCTTGAGAGCATACTCGATGACTGTATCTCGTTGTCGATGCCTACTCACTATCTGGGATGGCACTACCGCTCGAAGCACGAGAGCCTCATTACATTCAGTAATATAAACTACTACGATAACCGTCTGGTAACCTTCCCGTCGGCCGATGATAGGGTGTCGCACGTCACCTGGCAGTATGTCGAGGGATTCTATGACTATGGCAAGACACGTACCAACCGCGCCGAGGCCGAGGCTATTGCCGATGAGGTGCTGCGTCGACTTGAGCAGCAGCCCGAGAGGAGTATTGGAGTGGTGGCATTCTCGAAACAACAGAGCGACCTCATTGAGGATGTCCTCACCGAGAGGATGGCGCAATTGCCACAAATAGAGAAGGTGAACCGCGATAGCGCCGAACCGCTCTTTATAAAAAACCTGGAGAATGTGCAGGGCGACGAGCGCGATGTGATACTGTTCTCGGTGGGATACGGCCCCGACAGCGAGGGACACGTGTCGATGAACTTCGGCCCGTTGAATAAGGCTGGTGGCGAGAGACGACTTAATGTGGCAGTCTCCAGAGCTCGATACGAGATGAAGGTCTTCTCGACTCTGCGTCCCGAACAGATTGACGAGCGTCGCACACAGGCCGAGGGTGTACTGGGACTGAAGCGCTTCTTGCAGTTTGCACAGCGCGGTGCAGATGCTCTTGGCGCAACGACCGACACCACGAACAGCCTTATGGTACAACAGATTGCGTCGCGATTAGAGAAGGAGGGCTACGAGGTTAAGACCTCTGTGGGTGCTTCGGCCTTCAAGGTGGATATAGCTATCGTTGACCCGCTGAACAGCGACAGGTATCTGCTTGGTATCATCTGCGACAGCGACGGTTACTACCGCCTGAAGACGGTGCGTGACCGCGAGGTGGTGCAGCCGACGGTGCTGCGTATGTTGGGCTGGAACCTGATGCACATCTGGAGCATCGATTGGCTTATGCATAGTGATATGATAATAAAAAGAGTGAATGATATGATTAAGAAATTGTAAAGACGTCTGAAAAAGACGTTCCGACGTGCAGGTAACAAGTCGCTGCGCAGCAACCTGAATACATTGCCCGAGAAGGGTGGGGCGGCATTCTCGAAACAGAACTTTGTTCCGCAGTTCGTACCGCTGTCACGCCTACAGATAAGGCTTGGTATAGGGATGAAAGAGGAGTGCTAGATTTGTGAACGTTATCCCGAATTTTCACTAAAGAATATGGCAGATGCTTGCAGCGACGAGGAGAATGTCGACGACCGTTACGTGCTGGGGTTATTGCCTATAAACAGTTCTTACGGCTGCTGTGTCGACAGAGGCTCTAATGTGACAATAGTATCGCCTTGTGGATTCTCGGTGGTCTCGACAGGTTGGTTTGCCTACTATCTTGCAAAAATGGGCGGATTCAATTTTGTAGGTAAAAGTATCGAGGTCGACTCCGACGAGGTTGATTCGTTCTATAATATGTCGGCCGAGCCGCTCTACGACAAAAAGAAGAAATCGGAATTTGCTCCAAAAGAGAAAGATGTATTGGAAATTCTCGACCGTAAAACCCTGTTGCGCGACGACTTCTTGAACGATATCGCAAATTCAACTAATAATTTATTAGTTGAATTTGCGATTCCAGTTTGTTCCTTTTGCTGTTTCTGCCTTTTTAATATAGCTGTGTATCAGTTACTTATGAGTAATAAGTAGGTTTTCAAGAAGAGGATTACCGCAATTGTATTTATAATACATTTCATTGTTCCAACTTTATTTCTTTGAAACCACATTGCCTTTGGTATCGAGCAAGTACCAGTCGTAGCTATCGTACTCCTGTACCTCAAACAAATCCTTGGAGAGCATATTGATATCAGAGTATATTGCAGGTGTGATAGGCTCACCTGTGATACGGTTCATAATACCGTAGGTGTTCATTACCTCGTACTTCACAAAGTCAGCAAACTCATAAGTAAGGTCCCCACAGCTATCATAGCCATTAGGATATTTGAGGTAGTATGTTCCGTCAAACATAAATGGTTGAACTATATTACCATCAAAATCCACCTGCCACTTCCTGCCACCTTTGGTTAGGGTAAAGCCATCTGACAACACATCTACATAACCATACTCAGCAGGATAAATAACATTGCCACTTGAATCGAGAACACCATGTTTGCTATCCTTGACAACTACACGATAACCTCTTGTATGAGGAGCCCAAATCTCATCGTATGAAGGCTCTATAACCCAATTACCACTTTTGTCAATCAATCCAAGGTCGCCATCGGTATTGGTCATAATGCAATATCCATTATGGAACAGATAGCCGAAGTCATACATACGGCACTCATCGGAGTAGTCAAATTGGAATGGGATAATAACCTTATTCTTCGCATTAATAAAACCGATTTTGCCGTCTTTCATTACAGCTGCAAGACCCTCTGAGAACACCCATGCTTTGCAGTAGTTGTTAGCCTCGGCATCAATAACAATATGACCTGTGTTTACATTGATGTAGCCACGCTTACTTGGAAGCGCATACACCGCCAACGAATCATTCTCTGGAGCTTCTGACAGCCATTTGATCTTCTCGGTAGTATACTCTTCGGTACGGTTATTATACACCCTCCATTTATTATCGGAGAATGAGCGTAGGGTTACATTGTCAGAGACTCCACGATCCCAATAATCTCTACCATAAGCATCCTCATAAAGGGAATAAGCAACGAGGGCTACAACGCCTACCGGAATCAGAATGAGAATCATTGCAATTGAACGACGAAGCCACTTCGAGCGTTTCTTCCACCAGTTGCGGATAGTACGCCAAGCAAGGCGACCTGCGGCAACAATGGCTGTGAGAATCAGGGCTACCACACCGAGCAGTGCCTGAAAAATCTGAGTCAGTCGTTTCATAGTTATTCTGTTTAATATGTTCTTTTTGCCAATACCTTCAGACGTTCTACTTCCTGCTCATCATACTTAAGCAAACCTTTCTGTCCGAAGTAATCATACATTCCCAAAAGTGCAGTGGCATATTTGGGAATAAGCATACCATATGCGTCAGCCTTGTAGTAACATTCGATAGCTTTTTGAATATAAGAGAAGTCTTCAGTTTCACCATATTTTCGGGCATACGATTCTCCAAGCATCAGATTAAATAATGGATATTTCTCTGCAATACGAGTCAGGAACTCTTCTTGACCCGTTTTGTCTTTTGCCTCGTCATAGTATATTGCTTGGGAAATAACCGCAAACTCACTTCCTTCCTTCTCTGCTTCTCGGAGAATGCTCATTGCGGTTGTGGCTTCTTCCTTAGAGAAAGCTTGTCTTGCAGCTTCAATAGCTTTCGCCTCTGCAGGAGCCGTTTGTCTAAGTTTGGCCATTTTCGCTTCGGCATCTTCATTAGAACAAGGCATATTAACAATTTCAAAAAGCAATCGGAAAGGAAGTCCCTCATCAAAGAATTCTACGAGATTCTCAATATCTTCGCCCGTCTTTTGGCTGTAGATGGCATACATACAAAGCATATTGAGCCAGCTTTTATCAACGCCATCGCCATCACGATAGCATAATGCCAAAGAATTGTATGCCTCCACATCACCTTGTCTTGCCTGTTGAATTAGATTCTGCACTCTCTGATCAACAGTACGAGTCTTTATTTCCACACTCGGACTTTCCAAGCCCATAACACTGCCACTACACGATGTATGGAACACTAAAAGTGAAGCCATACAAAGTATTGTAAAAAGTCTATTCATTTCTTTAGAGTTAGAGGTTGGTATTACTTTTCATCTTCATCAAAGAAGTTCTCATTGGCTTCCGCTGCGCTGAAATCCGGTTTCGCCATACAACAATAAAGACGCTCACGACTTCTATTCACGCGGTCTGTCATAACTCGAGTGCCGACAGACGTAGTTTCAAAGTTCATTACATTGGTAATTGAGATTGTAGCTGCAACAGCCTCAACATTCTGATTCGCTCCGATGTAGGCAAATACCCAACCTTTTGCTTTAAGCTCGTCAACAAGAGCCTTGATTGCTTTACCACTGTACTCTTTCGAAGAGTTCTCGTAACCATCGGTTACGACCGTTACAAGCACCTTATCATCCTCGGCGACCTTTTTGCGAAGTGCATTGAGTGAAATGCCCATTGCATCATACAAGGCGGTACAACAATCGGGCTGGTAGGTCTCTGCCGTAAGTTCCTTGACTTCATCAACGTGCACGCACTCATAGATGGTCTTCACGTCGTCGTTGAAAGTCACAAGGCTCACAAAGTGCTCCTGGTCTTCGTGTTTCTTCTGAGCCGAACGAATCGTCTGGATTGTTTCATTTACGCTGTCAATTGCCTCTTTTTTGATGCTCTGCATAGAGCCACTCTCATCAATGATGATGAGGTTGAAAATTCTTGTCTTCATAAGTTTACTTTTATTTATTTGTTTCAATTATTATCCTTCTATTAGTTCATACTCTACACCGAACCACTCATTGAGCGTATCCTCAACCTTAGCATTGATTTCAGGGGTTATTTTATCTTTAATCTTCTTGTAGACAAAGAGCATTGCCACGCCATCATCCAATATACCCAAGAACTTATAAACAATACTTGGGATTAAGTCAATAGGCAGAATGGTATATACTATTGCAGCATAGATAAGTACACGGTCAAGGGTTGATGTATTGTCATCATCCATCACATTGTAGAACTGCAGCAGGGGACGAGTAGCCACACGACCGGCTTTCAATGCCCAAGGACGGAATTTATACATCAATGTATTAATATTACTAGGCCAATTGACATTTTTTACTCGATTTAATAGTGGTTTTACATCTTTTCCCATAATCATATAGGCAAGAATTAAAATACATGTTGTTATTAGTACCATATTTGTGAATTTTGGTTGTTTTGAAATAGAGATGATAATTCTAAATCATATCTATCACCCAATAAAATAAAAATCCGTCAATCTGAAAAGATTTGACGGATTTGACATTGAATCTTATGTGTTCGCTACTCTTTTATAATCTTAAATCCTAATTTACTAATGAGTTTTAAAGTTCCAAGAGCAGTATCACGGTCATAGGCTTTTTCTACTTCGGGAAGTTCCTCGTAAGGGATTAGGCAAGGGTGTTGCTTCAAGGCATCACTACGTTCTTCTCCATAAACCCAGCCTTGCTTCATACGGCTTTGTGCCCATACTTCGTGAACGTTCTTGGCCATTTGCTCTATCAATACATTCAGTTCTTCTGGCAACCGGATATCATTTGTATTCATTGGTTGCGGTACATAATTCTTTTTCATTGTTCTTTCTTTGTTTTGGTTATGATATTATAGAACAATTTCAAGCAATAAGTCTATCATAGACTGCATTATTTCAAATAAAATTCTTTTTGTTCCTTTTCGGTTAAAGTGTTTTTGCTAAATCTTTCGCGTGTATTGTCAATTAAATCTTGCAAAGTCGGCACTTTCCACAATTTTATTGTATAGTCCTCCGACACCGAAACAATGTACTTTCCATCGGGACTGAAAGAGGCTGAATTAACATAACTTGTATGCCCTTTAAAAGTTTTAACGCAATCGCCACTTTCTACATCCCGCATTTATTTTAGCCCATCTAACAAGATAAAAGGAGCCCAATATTTACCTTCTGTATAGCCAATTGATTTTATATGCTTTTGTGCGTCAAGAAGCGATTGACGTTTGGATTTACCCTGAGATATGCCTTTATAAAAAGTAGTCATAAGTTTTGCCGTACTTTCATCATATACGGGTTTAAGACTCATTAAAAGAGAACGGACTCCTGCATTCTTAAAGCCTCGTTGAAGACCGAATATGCCATCAATTCCCTTACCGCCCAGACCAGTATTACATGCCGAAAGAACTGCCATATCACATTGACGTAGATTCATCTGAGCTATATCGGCTGCAGTAATTTTACCATCGTTTTGTATATCTTTAGAAAAGAGGTTGTTAATACCACTAAGAGCAAGATAACTATTATTCATTGCATCTTTATTAGAAGTTTTGTCATTACCGTCATAGTCTCCGTGTGAAGATATATGAAGTATAGTCGGAGTGTTATCTGAAAGTTCTCGGAAACTTTGTTCTGTAGCTTCTTCCTTGTCATATACACGGACCTTATAAACTTTCCTCATTGCCGATTTTATACTTTTAACTTCGTCCTTGCTGTATTTTAATTGGCCGTATGATAGGGAACCTCTTTCATTACTTGATATCAGAGAGTTATACTCTATATTTCCAAAAATGGCAATAGTATTCTTTGATGTCCTTTCGGAATAATTACGACAAAGTTCCTTTGTTGAAGACAGACGATAAACCTCATATTTCTCATAAAATGATATATTGCCATCTAACAAATACTCAACAGCAATATTACTTAGACTGTTATCAGGAGCAAAGTATACTCTTTTCTTACCTACAAGGTGCTG
>JAGCKB010000171.1 GCA_017647725.1 Bacteroidaceae bacterium | reverse complement strand
GTTCTCACCGGTGATACCACCCATACGAGCTGCAGCCTCGTAAGTACGAGCAAACTGCTTCTCCAACAATCCGTAGGTGTACTTTGCCTTCTGCTTCTCGCTCAACTGTACGCCGTACTCCGATACCTTCTTACGCTTGCGTGCAAGACCGTGCTGTCCCGGTGGTACATTACGCTTGTCGAGAGACTTGTCGGCACCATAAATTGCCTCACCAAAGCGGCGGGCGATTCGAGTTTTTGGTCCTATATACTTTCCCATTGTAATTTACTTTTGTTTGTTTGATTAAGTTTTTCAGTGATTCTCTTCGTTTACCCTCGCATTATACACGACGACGGTTTGGAGCGCGGCAGCCATTGTGTGGCAGTGGAGTTACGTCGATAATCTCGGTAACCTCGATGCCTGCACCGTGAATAGTACGTACTGCACTCTCACGACCCTGACCCGGACCCTTCACATAAACCTTAACCTTACGCAATCCCATATCAAAGGCAACCTTTGCGCAGTCTGCTGCTGCAGTCTGTGCTGCATAAGGAGTGTTCTTCTTCGAACCACGGAAGCCCATCTTACCGGCCGACGACCAGCTGATAACCTCACCAACCTCGTTAGTGATGGTAATGATGACATTGTTGAAGGTAGAGTGTACGAAAGCCATACCATTCGCACCAACCTTAACGACCTTCTTCTTAACTGATTGTGTTTTCTTTGCCATAATTCTTCACTATTACTTAGTTGCCTTCTTCTTGTTTGCAACAGTCTTCTTCTTACCCTTACGTGTACGAGCGTTGTTCTTTGTGCTCTGACCACGAACTGGAAGACCGATACGGTGACGGATTCCACGGTAGCAACCGATATCCATCAAACGCTTAATATTCAACTGTACGAGCGAACGAGCCTCACCCTCAACCTTGATATCCATCTCGGCGATAGCTGCACGGATTGCTCCGACCTGATCATCTGTCCACTCATCTACCTTTGTGTCGTAGCTAATGCCACACTTGTCGAGGATCTTCTGAGCTGTGCTGCGACCGATACCATAAATGTAGGTCAAGCCAATCTCGCCTCGCTTATTCTTTGGTAAATCTACACCGACTATACGTGCCATAAATTTTCTTTTTTCTTTTTTTGTTAAAAAGTTTTTTTATTTACCCTTGGCGCATTTTGAACTTAGGATTCTTCTTGCAAATCACATAGAGCTTACCCTTGCGACGAACAATCTTGCAATCCTCGCTTCTCTTCTTGATTGATGCTTTTACTTTCATAATTTTTCAAGCAATCTTTTGTTATTTGTACCTAAAGGATATACGACCCTTACTCAAATCATAAGGAGTCATCTCCACTTTTACTTTATCTCCTGGAAGAATCTTAATGTAGTGCTGACGCATCTTTCCGGAGATGTGGGCCGTGATAACGTGTCCGTTATCCAACTCTACTCGAAACATTGCATTCGACAATGCCTCGATGATTGTTCCGTCCATTTCAATAGCAGCCTGTTTTGCCATAGAGTTGTTTAGTTGTTAAGTACGTTTTCGATTATACCGAAATCCGTCAGCACGTCCGGACCATCTTTGCGAATTGCCACTGCAAACTCAAAGTGAGCTGCGGGCTTTCTGTCGCGCGTTCTGACTGTCCAGCCATCACGCTCGAACACTATCGCTCGGTTGCCCATTGTTATCATCGGTTCTATACAGATGACCATACCCTCCTCGAGGAGTGGTCCTCTGCCGCGCAAGCCATAATTGGGGATACCGGGAGCCTCGTGCATTTTTCGTCCCAGTCCGTGTCCCTCCAACTCGCGCACTACGCCAAAGCCGAAGCTTTCTGCGTACTCCTGCACTGCTGCCGAGATATCGCCTACGCGATTTCCCGCCTTCGCCTGTGCTGTACCTCTATAAAGAGCCTCTTTGGTGACCTCCAGTAACTGACGAGCATCGTCCGCTACTTCGCCTACGGCAAACGTATATGCCGAATCACCCAC
>JAGCKB010000170.1 GCA_017647725.1 Bacteroidaceae bacterium | reverse complement strand
TTTAAATTTATATCGTCAAGTTTTTTATAGAGCAAAAATTGTATGTTTATTTATATTTTAAGGGCGCATAGCGGGCTATGTAACCGCAAAAAAGAGACAAACAGGCATTTTTGAATATAAAAAACGACGAAACCGTCAGCTTCTATATGAATATTTTTTTTAGAAATTTAAACAGCTTCTTAATAACCTTTATAAAAGAATACTGCGCTATGATAGTCTTATTTTCAGTTTTACTGTTGCTTTCGTGAAATAGTTTCGTTATATTTGCATTGTTCTTTGGATAATATCCATTGAACAAATGTTATATTACTGGTGTTGTTGAGTTATCTTGCATCCTGAAATTCTCGCAAAATTGAAGTTTGTAGCGAAGATAATTGCAATGACACCACATCATAGGTATTTACGGCCTTATTGGCTATTTAAATATCGTGGTGTGGGTCTTGCTTTATCCGCTACAGAAGGCAATGCGAGAAGCCTAAGGATTGGGATGGGTGAGTTCCCACACCTTATTGTTCAGCGGATATCTGGTTTCGATGTAGATGTTTATCGTAAAAACTTCAAGTGTGTATTTTTTTGGGAACAATTTTGTGAGAATTTGTTATTAATAATCCTCTTATAATAAAACATTATTATTATGGAAAGAAAAGATACAGAATTTATCGAGAAAAACAGAAGCTTTGATGCTAACAATGAGTGTATGACATCTGAAGAAAGAAGACATTTTTGTCATCTTTTTATACAAAATACATTCATCCCCGAGATGGTAGATGGAGTAAAAGCCGGTGAGGTTCCTTACACCGAACTTTTAAACACACAGGGTTGGAAGTTCTACCTGAATATGTCATATGGAGATGATTTCGTATTCGAATGGGATAACTTCGAGGCAAATGCCTTTAGTGTTGATGAAAATATCGTAATTATCACTTATAAATATTCTATGCCTCAGGCTAAGGGTGAGCATATATTTACCGGCGTAATTGTTAATAAGGCAACAAACGCTGCCGATCTCTATTTCTTGGAGTGCTATAATCCCGAGGAGTGGCGCTTTGGCTGTTCTACTCGCAACGAATATATTGAGCACGAAAGGGTTGAAACTCCCAACTTGGGTGAGTTTACCGATTGGGTTTTAGGACAAAGAGTATATGTTGCATAATCAACCCCCTGTATAGACTGCTGCTATTTATATAGTATCGCTAATATAAAGTTTATTAAGGTATATAAATAATGTCGACCAAGAAAATTACTTGATCGACATTATTTATATTATACCGGTCTTAGTCCATACTGAGACCTAATATCCCGATATTTGCTGCTGCTTGTTCGTCACCCATAAGAGCTGCTTTGCGGAAGGCGGCAGCTGCTGCCGATCGACGGTGTAGGCGGTGTTCAATCACTCCTATGAGGTTTAGTGCGCGTGGGTCGTCCTTGTACTCTTTTAATTTTGCAAGCAGCGACTCGTAGTCGGGGTGTGGGTTGCTCGATAACTCGGCAACAACGCTGTTTAAATGGTGTGTACTGCTGTCGCCAAGATTATGATAGTAGATGCGTGTGCAGCAGGCGCCGCGATAGATGTGACTGCTGTCATTGCATATTTGCTTGTACTGCTTACCATTGTTATAGCTGCGCAGTGAGGCTAAACGCTTCTTGGCATTGGGCTCGTTTATAAGACGGCTTGCGAGGGAGTCGCTGTCGGCGCTTTTCATTGAGGCGAGCCTCGAGTATATGCTGTGCCAATGTTTTCCTCCGTCGGCAACCTCTAAGATGCTATCGGGAAGATTGCAACGGTGTTGCAGCTTGTCGCGAAGTGCTACGGCTCGTTTATACCCGAGTTTGGGGACGATTTCGTCACCGCGGTCGGGCGATGTGTAGCCTACAATCTGTATCGATTGCACCTGTGCATTCTTGTCACCCATAAGTGTTGATATGGCAGCAACAAGGCTGTCAATCGTTGCAGCATTGTGTTGGTAGGCTGGGTCGAGGTGCTGGCCGTTCATCGTAAAATATACGTGATTGATAGGGTTGGTGGGGATATGTGTCGTTTCACCATCGAGTGCAGTGTAGCTTGACATATTTTTAACATAAGGATGACTCTGTGCGTATATGTCCGAGAGGGTGGGGCGACTGTGTACGGGGTGGCAACTGAGTTGTGCCGGAATTGGGAGGATAATCTCGGTGGTGTCAAGGGCACCTGTTGTGCCGTCGGGGGTGGTATACTCGCTGTATGTTACTCCAATAAGTGTGTCACTTACCATATCCTCGGGGATAATCATTGTGAAACTATTATAGCCCCAGGGGGTAAGGGGTGGCAGTTCGCCATACTCTTTGACGTATCTCTTGGCATACTTCTTGCCTTGGAAGCGGCGAGTCGTGTCGTTTATACAGGTGTCGGGGCAACAAATCTGTGTGATGAGGATTAGCTCGTCGTTTTTTGGCATCTGTGCAATGCGGTAGTTCATTGTGACGTACCAGCAGCTGTCACTGTGACGAATATTATAGCTCTCGGGGCTTATGCCCTGTGCTTTTGTTATTGCAGAAAGCATTGTGGCAAGCAGTAGAAAAAATAGTTTCTGTTTCATAATTTACTTGTTTTATTGGGTTTCTCACAATAAAACAAGTTGCTTGCCTTAATGTTTACACTTAATGGGGTAGCAGTAGTGTAGGCAGCTCTTCGAGGCTTTTGATTATTGCGTCGGGCTGTGCATCTGGCTGTGGGGTCTCCTCTTCCCATCCTACTCCCTTTATCCACACTGTGCGGCAACCTAAGGTGTGGGCCGGGAATATATCTTTGCGATATGAGTCGCCAATGACGATTATATCGGCGGGGGGGAGTGAGAGTGCTTCTACGCCTAATGCGAATAGTGCCGGGTCGGGCTTTCTTATGCCTACAACCGATGACTCTACAATCTTTATAAAATACTCTTCAAGGGCAAACTCTTTGAGTACTGTGGGCATATTGCCGTAGAAATTTGTGACAAGTACCATAGGGTAGTGCTTCGAGAGGCGTTCCACAACGTTTCGTGTCTTTTCCATTGTCTCGAGCACTCTTTGGTAGCATCCTCGGGCAATATCCTTTTGCTGTGTGTTGCTCATTACTCCATTGAGATATTCGCGGTGAATGGCAATCTTCTTTTCGAGCAGTGTGCAGAATGTGTCCGTCGGCTCTATAATAGGGCTCTTGGCAAGGGAACGTTCGCCATAGACGTATGTGTCGCGGAATAGTTTGTCATTAATAGTGAGACCGGCTTTTATGTACTGCTCTCTTATTACCTGGGCCCAATGGGTGCCATTGGTGTCTATTGTGCCACCATAATCGAAGATTATTCCTTTAACGGTATTCATAGCCACTCTCTATCTTTTTTGTTATTCTGCAGCTCAGTTGCTCGTGATTATATTGCATATATAGGAAAAACGCCATAAGTATTACCAACTCGAAGAAGAGGTAGAACCACAACTCGCCAATGAGCATTGTGAACCACAGCATTATAAAACGCGAATTAAATGTAAGAAGGTTGGTGTATTTCATCAGTGGAAGACTGCCTGTACGAAACTCTTCGCATAGCTCTTGTGGCAGTTTATTTCCGTATCTCTTCTTAATCGTTGCCATAAGCTGTTGGAATTTGGGCGACATACGCTCCTGATTTTCGGTGTAGGCAACATAAAAATGTAGGAATATCTTCCAGAAGAAATTACCGCGCCAAGGGGTCTCATTAAAAATGCGGCGCTGTGTCTCGGAGTTGTCAAACTCGTGACCGTTACGGGCATTCATAAAGAAAAGGTGTACGTTGCGGTAGTAATCGGCAAGCTGGCATTGTGAGCCGTGTACCCAAAAACCGGCAAAAGAGCATAGTATCCATATCAGCACTCCCCACTCATATTCGGGCGCAAAAGGGATTGGTTCGAAGGTGGTGCGCACAGCAATGGCTGCATAGATGAAGAAAAACCACACGTCACCGGCAAAGCCGTCGAGGATGCGTCCCCATCGTGTCTTTTGTCCAGTTATTCGGGCGAGCTGTCCGTCGGTGCTGTCGTAGAGATTGGCCCACATAAGCAGGAGTATTCCTAATATGTTCCAACGAAGATTCTCTTGCGCAAAGCATATTCCTGCCGCTGCACCAAGAAAAATAGATATAATGGTAATTATATTGGGATGCACACCTCGGTTGCGGAAAAAGAGGGCGCAACTGAACCCTAAAGGACGGTAGAACCAAAGGTCGAGAAACTCTTCGGTGTCGCGCGACTTTATTGATGCTTCGTACATTTTCTTATCCTCTTCTCTCATCTTTTTCTATTGTTTATTTTTTTGAGTTTATCAGTGTTGCTATTGCTGCAGCTGCCTCGTCGCGGCAGCTCTTGAAGCTTGGAAAATCGTTAATATCTATTATTTGTATCTCTCCTTTTGGCGATACTATGCAGTCGCCGCCAAAGATGTCAATTCCTATTGCCTTTGCTGCTGCAAAAGCAATGCTTTGCAGAGTCTCTGTATGGAACGGATATTTATGACACTCTCCGTTGTGTCTCTCTAATTGGAATTTACTCTTTGTGGCATCTGGGTAGTATAAGCGAAAGAAGGGGGACGTTTCGTCGCTGCCCGATACTCCATAGAATTTTATAATATCGCCCTCTATATGTGGCGAGGTGAGAATCTCTTTAACACCTCGTTTGCGCATATTTTGTATTGCTTCTGTTGCTTCGATGCGGCTCTTTGCAAATACAACGTCTCCCTGGTGGCAC
>JAGCKB010000169.1 GCA_017647725.1 Bacteroidaceae bacterium | reverse complement strand
TGTATAGCTAAGAATGATATTTCTTAAAACAGCAGACGAGATAGAGCTACTTCGGCAGAGCAATCTGCTTGTAGGCAAGGCGCTTGCCGAAGTAGCAAAAATTATAGAGCCGGGTGTTACAACCAAGCAGCTCGATAGAGTTGCCGAGGAGTTCATCCGTGACAATGGAGCAATACCTACGTTTAAAGGGTATCCCAATCACGAAGGTGTTCCATTTCCGGGTTCTATCTGTGCATCGGTAAACGATGTTGTGGTACACGGAATACCAAACGACGTTCCGCTTAAAGAGGGAGACATCGTCTCGGTCGACTGCGGAACACTGCTTAATGGTTTTTGTGGCGATTCGTGCTATACATTCTGTGTAGGCGAGGTTGATGAGCAGACACGTAAGTTGCTGCAGACAACAAAAGAGTCGCTCTATCTGGCTATCGAGCAGGCAGTACACGGCAAACGTTTGGGAGATCTTGGCAGTGCCGTTCAGACACATTGTGAGCTTGCGGGATTTGGTGTTGTTCGTGAGTTTGTCGGCCACGGTATTGGTCGCAATATGCACGAGGCCCCCGAGGTTCCCAACTATGGTCGCAAGGGCAATGGCTTGCAGCTGCGCCAGGGAATGTGTATTGCAATCGAGCCTATGATAACAATGGGTAAGAGACAGATTTTTATGGAGCGCGACGGATGGACAGTTCGCACACGCGACCGCAAGAATGCAGCTCATTTCGAGCACACCATTGCGGTAGGCAAGAATGGAGCCGACATCCTCTCGTCATTCGAGTTTGTTGAAGAAGTTTTAAGAAGTAAAGGATATTAATATGGCTAAACAAAGCGCTATAGAGCAAGATGGAACAATCGTAGAGGCATTGTCAAATGCTATGTTCCGAGTAGAGTTACAGAATGGTCACGAAGTGATTGCGCATATCTCGGGAAAGATGAGAATGCACTACATTAAGATTCTACCCGGTGATAAAGTGAGAATAGAGATGTCTCCCTACGACTTGACCAAAGGAAGAATTGTGTTCCGATATAAATAAAAAATAAGATATTATGAAAGTTAAAGCATCTATTAAGAAACGCACTCCCGACTGCAAGATCGTTCGTCGTAACGGCCGCTTGTATCTTATCAACAAGAAGAATCCCAAGTTCAAACTGCGTCAGGGGTAATTAGTAAGTAAATTAATAATTTATATAGTATATGGCTATAAGAATAGTTGGTGTAGACATTCCTCAGAACAAGAGAGGAGAGATTGCGTTGACATACATCTATGGTATTGGACGCAGCAGTGCAGCCAAAATCCTCGACAAGGCAGGTGTAGACCGTAACATCAAGGTTCAGGACTGGACCGATGATATGGCCGCTGCTGTCCGCGAGATTATCGGTGCAGAGTATAAGGTAGAGGGTGACCTCCGTTCAGAGATTCAGCTGAACATCAAGCGTTTGATGGATATCGGTTGCTATCGTGGAGTTCGCCACCGTAACGGTCTTCCCGTTCGCGGTCAGAGCACTAAGAACAACGCACGTACTCGTAAGGGTCGCAAGAAAACGGTTGCTAACAAGAAAAAGGCTACAAAATAATTAAGTAAGTAATATGGCAAAGAAAACAGTTGCAACAAAGAAAAGAAATGTGAAGGTAGGAGCTGTAGGTCAGCTTCATGTACATTCGTCATTTAACAATATCATTGTTTGCCTTGCTAACGACGAGGGTCAGGTAATCTCTTGGTCATCTGCCGGTAAGATGGGTTTCAGAGGTTCTAAGAAGAATACTCCTTATGCAGCTCAGATGGCAGCAGAGGCTTGCTCAAAGATTGCATACGATTTGGGCTTGCGCAAGGTTAAGGCATACGTAAAAGGTCCCGGAAACGGCCGTGAGTCAGCAATACGTACCGTACACGGTGCAGGTATCGAGGTTACCGACATCATTGACGTAACACCGCTGCCCCACAACGGTTGCCGTCCTCCGAAGAGAAGAAGAGTATAATGTTTATAACAAAAGAATTAAGAAATGGCAAGATATATTGGACCTAAAAGCAAGATTGCACGTAAGTTTGGTGAGCCTATCTTCGGACCCGACAAGGTGCTTTCTAAGAAGAACTATGCTCCCGGTATGCACGGTAACAACCGTCGTCGCAAGTCATCGGAGTACGGTATAATGTTGGCCGAGAAGCAGAAGGCAAAGTACACATACGGTGTACTCGAGAAACAGTTCCGCAATGTATTTGAGAAGGCTGATTCGGCTCCCGGTATCACCGGTGAGGTGCTTTTGCAGACACTTGAGTCTCGTCTCGACAACATCGTTTATCGTTTGAGCATCGCTCCCACTCGTGCTGCTGCGCGTCAGTTGGTAAGCCACTGTCACATTGTTGTTGACGGTAAGGTATGTAATGTTCCTTCTCGTATTATCAAGCCCGGCCAGATTATTGGTGTTCGTGAGCGTTCAAAGTCTCTCGAGGTTATCCAGAATTCATTGGCAGGTGTTAACCACAGCAAGTACTCTTGGCTTGAGTGGGACGAGTCGGCAATGGCAGGTAAGTTCATGAACGTACCCGAGCGTACCGAGATTCCCGAGAACATCAAGGAGCAGTTAATCGTTGAGTTGTACAGCAAATAATAATTGATAATGGCGATATTAACATTTCAAAAACCTGATAAGGTAATAATGTTGGAGGCAACCGATTTCTTCGGAAAATTCGAGTTTCGTCCT
>JAGCKB010000168.1 GCA_017647725.1 Bacteroidaceae bacterium | reverse complement strand
CCGCAAAAGTGCCGATTATTCCAATGATAGATGCTACACGTATGCTCGCAAGGGCAAAGCGTGTCTCGCGACGTTTAAGAAGATACCAACTGCTGATGCCAATTACAAAGATGGCACCTGTCATCCATCCGCTGAATACCGAGTGAAAGAATTTTGAAATGGCAACGGGATTGAATACCAATGCCCAGAAATCGACCATCTCGTGGCGCACAGTGTCGGGGTTAAACTCCATTCCAACGGGATTCTGCATCCACGAATTGGCAATGAGAATCCACACAGCCGATATTGCTGCACCTATTCCTGTGAGCCACGTCGCGGCAAGGTGGAAGCGTTTGCTCACCTTCTCCCAACCAAAGAACATCACTGCAAAGAATGTTGCCTCCATAAAGAACGCAAAGATTCCCTCGATGGCAAGCGGAGCACCGAAAATATCGCCTACGAACCAGGAGTAATTGCTCCAGTTGGTGCCAAACTCGAACTCAAGAATGATACCTGTAGCAATGCCTACTGCAAAATTAATTGCAAAAAGTTTCATCCAGAATTTAGCGGTCTTTTTCCAGAAATCGTCGCCGGTAGCTACATATACCGTCTCCATAGTAGCCATAATCACCGCAAGGCCCAATGTGAGCGGAACAAAGAGCCAATGGTAACCGGCTGTTAGCGCAAACTGCGCCCTCGACCAATCTATTAAAGCATTTTCTACCATAATATTAAAAAGGTTTTTAATTGTTTGTTATTTTAGTGTTTAATAATTGTTCTCCGATATATTCAATCTTCTGCTCCTCGCTCTTACCTGCCAATGTGGGGCGGAAGAAAAAGCCTCTTAGCAGAACAAAGAGAATTATTAACTTAAGCAGAATAAGAAACCAAAGTTGTCGCCCCCAGGTCATCGACCTGAAGCCCTCGACATAGAAATTCCATACTGCAATTATAGCTTTTTTCATCGTTGCTTGTAATTTAAACAGTGCTATGCGAATACAACAATAAACGAGCAAAATAGGCAATCTTTACTTTTATATTTCACAGCGGCAATGCGAAAATAGTGTTGCTCTCGACAGTTGAACCTTTAGGTTCATAAAGGAGTGCCGCTTGCGGCTATCTTCGCGATTTAGCGCAAAAATATATAAATAATCGTCAACTGCAAGTAGTGAGGCGAAGAAATGTCGAAGTTTGTTTTTTGCGCCCTTTATTCTGTTTTCTGAAGAATCTTTTTGTATCTTCGCAAAATAAATAATAACAGCTATTATGGGAAGAAAAAAGTTCTCGGAACGCGAGATAAATATTATACGTAAGTTACTATCGAGTAAGATGACTGCCAAGCGCGGACAGCAAAAGATGATTCGTCACACCCTGCGCACTGTATTCGAGTTTAATATCTCTGATTTTAACATTCAGGGAAAGGCTTTTGGCCCAATAGACCTTGACGAGTGTATTCGTCGTGGACGCATACTTATTCTTGACGAGGCTACAATTGAGGCTATGAAGCAGCGTCACGCCGAGAAAAAACAGCGCGATGAGGCACTGCGTCAGGCCGAGGCTGTTGCCAATGGCGAGGCTGTCGACTGGCAAGAGGTGCTTAAGCAGTGGAACGAGTACTACTCAACAGAAAACCCCGAGTTAGTAGGGGATGAGTAGCCGATGATACGTTACATAAAAAATGAGGAACATTATAACCTGCTTATCGAGCAGATAACAAGGGTTAAAGAGACGTTGTGGATAGGCACAGCCGACCTTAAAGACCTGTACGTAAAGAGGGGCAGAGAGACATTGCCCCTCCTTGCTTTGCTCGATGAGAAGGTGCGCCGAGGTGTTGCGTTGCGTCTTTTACACGCCAAAGAGCCCGGAGAGAATTTCCGTAACGATTTCGACCGTTACCCCTCGCTGTTGCAGGGGTTGGAGCGCGCCTTGTGTCCTCGCGTACATTTTAAAATCATTATCTTCGACCTAAAGAGCGTCTACATAGGGTCGGCAAATATCACCGGTGCGGCTTTTGGAATGAAAAGCGAAAGGAACAGAAACTTCGAGGCGGGAATCTTCACCGATGACCCGGCATTTGTCGATGAGGCTGTCGAGCAGTTCGATGCTGTGTGGAGGGGAGCTTTCTGCAAAGAGTGCGGACGAAAAAATGTCTGTAAAGATCGGATAGATGAGTAGGGAAAAAGAACTAGGCTTAACATAAAAGAACTGTAGTAACTGTACTTTACTTATGTTATATGAACTAAATATACAATTAGTTGTTTAATAAAATACTCAATTACTATTGTAATAGTATTTTTTTTATCTATTTTTGCAAATGCATATCGCTTGCAGAAGCCCGATATGGGTGATGTGGGAGGGTGCAAATTTTATTGAAAAGCGTTTACTCACGCTCTTTCTTGACGATTCGTAATCTGGAAAATTTCAATTGGAGTCGGGATTGAAGCAACGGTAGATGTCTTATGGGTGTGTTTATACATACCGTTAACACGACAGTTGTTGGTGTTTATACATCATTGACAACCTATGGTGTGATGGTTTGTTATATACATATCAGCGTGAGGCTTCTGCGTTGCTCGTTCTACTCCAATGGGCATTCCAGAGCCTCGAATCGTGGGACGAGTAACAAGTACGGGTTCTCACGCTTTTTTTGTGTTTATACATCAAACGTAATTGGTATTATCATTAGAGAACCAATGATAAGGTAAATGATAACGAGTTATTGAATAAAAACAATAATTATTATGGGAACCTTCGCGTTATCCTTAATATTTGATAATTCTATGTATAACACAATAAACAATATGAAGCGCTTGATTTTATCTGTGACCTGTGCATTAAGCTTGGTTAGTTGTGGAGGCCCCCCTGCACGGCCGAACCAAAGTGTTGGACAGCCTGTCCCTAAGTCAGAAACTAAATTAACAGCTCCAACTATCAAGGTTTTTGTTGAGAACTCTGGTAGTATGGATGGTTATGTTAAAGGATCAACTGATTTTGAAAATGCTGTTTATAGTTATTTGTCAGATCTCCAATTAGCTGATTTAGGCGTAAAAAAAGATTCAATATCATCAAAAAATTCGATGGAATTGTATTATATCAATAGCAAGGTTTTGCCGTTTGCTCCAGATGTAAAAGCGTTTATTAATGCATTAGAGCCTACTGTTTTTCGCCAAAGAGGTGGAAATCGTGGCACGTCTGACATGTCTGAAATCATAGATACAATTTTTGCTCAAACTGAAGACAATGATGTGTCTGTTTTTGTGTCCGATTGCATTTTCTCACCAGGTAATCAGTATAGGGTGCGTGATAATGCAGATGAATATATTGTAGCTCAGCAAATTGGCATAAAGAGTCATATCGTAGAAAAACTTGCTAAAAACCCTAATTTTGCGATTGTAGTTATGCGTTTAACATCTCAGTTTAATGGCATATATTACAATAAATTCGATGATAGACAGCCTATTAACAATGATCGTCCTTTCTATATGTGGTTGATGGGCGACAGAAGTTACCTTAATATCATTCTCAAAAAAGTGGAACTAAATCAGATTAAAGGCAAAGGGGTACAGAATATTTTTATGATTTCAAAACCTTTAAAGGCTATACCGTACAACATCTCATTGCCTCAGCCAGGTAATGGTAAATATGAGATTGCAAGATCTGAGCAATATGCGATTAACAACGCAAAGACTGAAGGCAAAGGTGGCAATAGTCGTTTTCAAGTTGGCATATCAGTTAACTTCTCCAATATTTTACTTCCCGATGAGTATTTGATGAACCCCGACAATTATGTGGTTTCAAATAAAGCATATGGGGTTGAAGTTGCTAAATATTCAGGTCCTAGACCGGATTTGTATACACACACTATCAAACTAAAGCTATTGCAACCTGTATTGAGCAAAGGAGTTATTAAAATATCACTTAAAAACACATTGCCGCAATGGATTAATGATTGTACCGATGACAGCGGATTGGATATCAATGCACCAGGTGCAATGGATAAGACATATGGATTAAAGTATTTGCTTGGTGGTGTATATGATGCTTATGCATCAAATGGACTATATGGAAGTATAACAATTAACATTAAATAATATGGAAAACTTACTCGGACAGATTTATTGTTGGTTTCAGTCTTTTTATGGACAGGATTTAAGTTACTATTTGTGGGGATATGATCCAGGTACTGAGGCATATACCAATCCAAATATCTATAATTTGGTGGGATTGATCACATTAGTTGTTTCGCTCGTTCTTGTAGTGGTTTTCTATTACATTATTAACCATCCGAGACTTTGCAAGTGGTGGAGTTGGTTGATAACTTTAGGTATTAATGGTGTGATAGCTTTATTTGTTGGTTATGGCATCGTGATGTCTAAATACGTGAGTGGTTATATTCATGATACCTTAATGTATCAAAGAGACGCTGATGGAAATATTATTTCTATACTGATTGGCGAATCTAATTGTTGGGGCTTTGGTATTGCCAATATGTTCGTTGCGATGATTGCATTCGTACTTCTTAGTTTTATGTTGAAATGGTGGAGTTCAAGTGCTAAACATGTGCCATTTTTATAACTTTTAATTGATGTATATGAACGGAAAATTATACATATTCGGTATTGGTGGCACAGGTGTTCGTGTCATTAAATCTTTGGTTATGCTAGCTGCATCAGGTGTAAAGATTGAAGCAAATGCTATCGTTCCAATTATTGTAGACCCTGATTTTGCAAATGCTGATGTTACGAGAACTATTGAGCAAATTAAAGCATATACTGCTATTCGTAGTCAATTGGCATTTAATGATGCTACAAAAAATAGATTCTTTGAGGTTCCTATCGAGAATGTTGTGAATGATCATAGACTTGCCTTAAAGGATACTAAAAATAAGAAGTTTAGGGCGTTTATTGAATTCAGCACTATGTCTAAGGAGAATAGAGCATTAGCATCTATGTTGTTCTCTGAGGCAAATCTGGAGTCAGATATGGAAGTTGGATTCAAAGGTAATCCTAATATAGGAAGTGTCGTACTCAATCAGTTTACCGATTCTCAAGATTTCATAGATTTTGCGGATGCCTTCAAGCCTGGAGATAGAATTTTCATCATTAGTTCGATTTTTGGTGGTACAGGTGCTAGTGGATTCCCTCTATTGTTGAAGAATCTTAGAGGATTAGATGCTAAGGTGTCTAATAACGATGCGATACAACATGCACCAATAGGTGCCATTACTGTGTTGCCTTATTTCGCAGTTAAAACTGATGAGGAAAGTACAATTAACTCATCTACCTTTATAGGAAAGACTAAGGCTGCATTACAATACTATGAGCGCAATGTAAACGGTGATGAATCGTCTGTGAATGTCCTTTATTATATTGGAGATGAAAGAACTAAGCAATATGAGAATGAAGAAGGTGGAACAGAGCAGCGCAACAACGCCCACATTGTTGAATTAGCAGCAGCAATGTCCATTGTTGACTTTGCTAGCATTCAAAATGATGATCCAATTCTTGTTTGTGAGGAGAACTCTAATGGTAAAATTTATGCTCCTAATCCTGAGTTTAGGGAGTTTGGCATCGAGAAGGATGTTCAGGAAGTACTTTTTGGCAATCTCACTCAGGCGTCAAGGGATTATCTGTGTGCACCATTGACACAGTTTGTGCTGTTTGCCAAGTATGTGAATGAGCACTTAAGAGGTGCTACATCTCTTCAATGGGCTCGAGATAATAAGTTTGACGATGCGTTCTTAAAATCACCTTTCATTAATAACATTCAGAAATTCGTAAACTCATACATCGAGTGGTTAGAAGAAATGTCTGATAATGACAGAGCATTTAAACCGTTCAAACTTTCGGTAAAATCTTCTGATTTGTACTCAATTGTAGATGGTGTAAAACCAGGATCTATTAAAACTTTGTGGGCATTCAATAAGTCTGGATACGACTTATTTGAGGCGGCTCTAAATGAAGAGCACTCTTCGTTATCAAAGAACTTT
>JAGCKB010000167.1 GCA_017647725.1 Bacteroidaceae bacterium | reverse complement strand
TTCGTGATGACGTGTCACTATATGCTGGAACTCATCGTTGAAGGCAAGATTGCCCTCTACCGCCATTTGCGATGTCTTTATGAGTTTGTCGGTTATACCACCCAGTGCCGATACTACTACTATGACTTTGTCGTTGGCTGCTGCAACTTCGACGATGCTTTTTAAATTTAATATGCTGTTTACGGAACCAACCGAGGTTCCGCCGAATTTCATTACTTTCATTGTCTATAGATGTAGCAGGATTAAATACCCTCTGCTTACGCCTGCAAATTTATCAAAATAGCGCTATATTAGCAAATTTAGAAACATTTTCTAATAAAATTTAAATATCTTCTAACGATAATGATTTTTTTGCATCTTTTTTATGGCAAATAATAGCCTGTTGCTCTTATTTGCTTTCTTTATGTGAAATTCATATAAACTAAATATATCAGGCATAGGCAAATTCAGCGGGCAGGGTAATCTTGCTGCTGTCGAGTGGGATGCGGTGCAACTGGTAGCGTCCCTGTGTGGGTATATATCGTTGTGCAATGTCGCTGCGCAGTTTGTGCATAAATTCGTGCCTTATTATAGAGAGGTTCTGATGTAAAGTATTAAGCGCAGGGTTGGTTATGCTGTCGAACAGCCGTTTTATTACGCTTGGATTCTGTCGTCCCGATATTCGGCAATATATCTTTATCAGTTCGTTGCCATACTCATTAATCTCTTTAAGAGGAAAACCCTTGGGGTGACGCAACAATAGTATATACAACGCTTTGGGAAGCGGTGCAAGTTCTATTTTAACGTTAGGGTATAGGGGCAGCGTAATTTCGAAGTTATTATCAATGCGTATGTCGCTTATGGCTATCTCTTCGGGGGTGCCTATACCCTCGGCTATAAGGTCGGCGGCAATGAAGTTTCTCTCCTCGGGCGAGGTTACGACGTCGGGTAGGCGGTAGTGTATATTTCCGCTTTGGGCTTTATTGTCGTACTGCTTTTCAATATTGATTATATTGTTCAGTACGGTGTATATGCGGTTATGTAACAGCTCTTCGCACTCATCGTCGGGAATGCCTTCGAAGAGAATCTCGGCAACGGGGATATCATCGTCCGATAGCTCGGTATCTATAATTGCAGAAAAGGAGCCTTGTGAGGGCATTGTCCACTCGTCCTTTGGGGTATGCGGATTACTGCGCAATGATAACTCTTCGTTGCTCATTGGTGGCATCGATAGTATATTTATGCTGTAAATCCCTGCCCCGTTTCCGTGGAGATAATCGGTAAACACCTTGCTGTTATCGCTTATATAGCGATCGGCGAGGCTGTTGTTTCCGCTCGATAGGTAGTAGATTTTTTTTGTTGCCCCTACGTATATGTCCGATTCTCTATAAATGCATTTCATAAGTAACGATTAAGAAGAGTGAAGACTCTGCTTTGCAGCAAAAGTACAAAAAAAGTTGAAATAAAAAAATGTAACTCTTGTCAATGCGGTGCTGTTGAGTTATCTTAGCACTCCGAAATTTTTTAAGCAGATTCTATGGCAAAGGAAAAGAGCGTTTTTTTGTGCAATGAGTGTGGCTATGAGTCGCCAAAATGGGCCGGTAAATGTCCCGGATGCGGTGCTTGGAACAGTTTCGTCGAGAAGGTGGTGCGCTCGGCATCGTCGGTGCGTATCTCCTCGGCCGATGTCTCCAAACAACAGTCGCAACCGGTGCTGATTGATACTGTATCTACCGATGAGTTGCCACGCATAGACCTTGGCGATGCCGAGCTTAACCGTGTTCTTGGCGGTGGCCTTGTCCCGGGTTCAATGGTGCTGTTGGGCGGCGAACCGGGAATCGGAAAATCGACCCTTGTGCTTCAGACAATGCTTAATCTGCCCCATAGAAGAGTGCTTTATGTATCGGGTGAGGAGAGTGCGCAACAGATTAAATTGCGTGCCGACCGCATCGAGCATCCGCGCTCGGGGTGTATGATTGTCTGCGAGACACTGCTCGAAACAATTTTTACTCACGTGAAGAATGTGCAACCCGAGCTGCTTGTCATCGACTCTATTCAGACAATGTGCAGCGAGGCGGTAGACTCTTCGCCTGGTAGTATGTCGCAGGTACGCGAGTGCACGGCAATGCTGCTTAAGTTTGCCAAAGAGAATAATGTTCCTGTTATTTTAATAGGACATATTACAAAGGATGGTGCTATTGCAGGCCCCAAGATATTGGAGCATATTGTGGATGTTGTGATACAGTTCGAGGGCGACCAGCATCACATTTATCGTGTATTGCGCTCTATCAAAAACCGCTTCGGCAGCACAGCCGAACTTGGCATATATGAGATGCGCCGCGAGGGTCTGCGACAGGT
This sequence comes from Bacteroidaceae bacterium, assembly GCA_017647725.1. Taxonomy (GTDB): domain Bacteria; phylum Bacteroidota; class Bacteroidia; order Bacteroidales; family Bacteroidaceae; genus HGM04593. The sequence continues at coordinate 2,346 of JAGCKB010000167.1, read as the reverse complement.
TAGTAACCCATCGGAACTGCTTCTTGGTGACAGACACAACGGGATGAGTGGTGTTGCCATAGCCTCGGCGATAGAGGGGGTGAGTCCTTTTCTTATCGAGGTTCAGTCACTTGTGAGCAGCGCTGTGTATGGTACACCGCAACGCTCGGCAACAGGGTTCGATACACGCCGAATGAATATGCTTCTTGCTGTTCTTGAGAAACGCGTGGGATTCAAACTTGCACAGAAGGATGTCTATCTTAACATTGCCGGCGGACTGCGTGTGAATGACCCTGCTATTGACCTTCCTGTAATCTCGGCTATACTATCGAGTAATATGGATGTCGAGATTGAACCTACATTGTGTATGGCAGGCGAGGTAGGACTCTCGGGCGAGATACGTCCCATCAATCGCATAGAACAGCGCATTGCCGAGGCTCAGAAACTTGGGTTCAAGGAGATAATAGTTCCTGCAGCAAACATTAAGAGGCTCGATCTTTCACGATTCGAGATTAAGGTGCATCCTGCCTCTAAGGTCGAGGAGGCTTTCCGTATTATTTTTGGTTGATGATTATAAAATAGAATAATGACTTACGATTATCAGATACGTGTGTTGCCGCAGGTGGCGGCAAGCGAGCAGGCAATAAAGGAGTTTCTTGCACGCGAAAAAGGACATAATGTACGCAGTATGACTGCTGTGAGGGTGTTGCGCCGCAGCATCGACGCGCGTCAGCGTACTATATATGTGAATCTCACAGTGCGTCTGTTCCTTAATGAGATGCCCCCTGCCGATGAGTTTATCCCTCGCGATTACAAGAGTGTCGAGGGAAAAAGCCCTGTCATTGTAGTCGGTGCAGGTCCCGCAGGACTCTTTGCAGCACTTAAACTCATAGAGGAGGGGCTGCGCCCCATTGTTGTAGAGCGTGGAAAGGATGTGCGCAGCCGCAAGGTAGACGTTGCCAATATCGCTCGCACACACACTGTAGACCCCGAGTCGAACTATTGCTTCGGTGAGGGTGGCGCAGGGGCCTACTCCGATGGTAAACTTTTTACACGCAGTAAGAAACGTGGCAGTAACGAGGGTGTTTTGCACATCTTCTGTCAGCACGGTGCAAGCGCCTCTATCCTCTCGGATGCTCATCCGCATCTGGGTACCGATAAACTGCCGCGAATAATTGAGAATATGCGTGGAACAATAATAAAATGTGGCGGTGAAGTGCATTTCGGTACGCGTATGGAGGAGGTGCTTATGAATGCGGAGCGTGTGTGTGGACTCCGTACTAAGAGGGGCGAGTTTCTTGCCGATGCGGTGATTCTTGCAACGGGACACTCGGCAAAGGATGTCTACCGCAATCTGCACGCTTCGGGAGTGGCTCTAGAGGCTAAGGGTATTGCTGTGGGTGTACGCCTTGAACACCCCTCGCAGTTGATAGACCAAATACAGTATCATAATCCACAGGGACGAGGAAAATATCTGCCGCCTGCCGAGTATAGCTTCACTACCCAGGTCGACGGACGCGGAGTGTATAGTTTCTGTATGTGTCCCGGTGGAGTGGTTGTCCCTTCGGCATCGGGTAGCGAGGAGTTGCTTGTAAATGGAATGTCGCCATCGCATCGTGGCGGAAAATGGAGCAATTCGGGAATGGTGGTGCAGATAAACAGCGAGGACATTGCTTCGCCCGACCTGCAGATAGACATTGAAGGGTTCGACCCCGTATCGCCCGATTCGCCTCTGCGTGTATTGGCCTTCCAAGAGAAATTGGAGCGTCTCTGTTGGATAATGGGTAATCGCCGTCAGACAGCGCCGGCGCAGCGTATGACCGATTTTGTGCGTGGCAAGCTCAGCTACGACCTCTCCGACAGTTCCTATGCTCCGGGGTTAATATCTTCGCCTATGCATTTTTGGATGCCCAAATTCATTGGGACACGTCTGCAACGGGGATTCGAGAATTTCGGACGTGCGTCGCGTGGCTTCCTCACTCGCGAGGCAACGCTTATTGGCGTGGAGACGCGAACTTCGTCGCCTGTGCGCATTGTGCGCGACAGTGATACATTGCAGCACGCACAGATTAAAGGGCTTTTCCCCTGTGGCGAAGGCGCAGGCTACGCAGGTGGTATTGTCTCGGCTGCTGTAGATGGCGAGCGTTGCGCAGTATCGGCAGCAGAATATTTGAAGAGTATTTAAACTATTGGTGTCCGATAAAAGTTTTTCAGTCTCTCATTTAGTCTTGTTTGCTAAATTCAGCCTTTCATTGTTATTTTTCTCCTACTTTTCGTGCCGACGAAAAGTAGGCAAAAGGCTCTGCGCACGGAAAATCTTAACGTAAAATGCTTACGATGTTTTTTGGGTGCTGCGGAACTCGCTTC
>JAGCKB010000166.1 GCA_017647725.1 Bacteroidaceae bacterium | reverse complement strand
GTTTTTTTACAATAGGAATTTTACAAGAATAATTTATTGATAAAAATTTTCACTTATGTTTGAAAGAATCCTTACCGTTTCCGGAAAGCCCGGACTCTACCGTTTGTTGTCAAGCGGTCGTAATATGTTCGTAGTTGAGGCTGTTGATGCTACTCACAAGCGTATGCCTGTATATAACAACGACAAGGTTGTTATGTTGGATGATATAGCAATTTATACCGATACCGAGGAGGTCCCCTTGCGTAATGTGTTTGCTGCCATTTATAATAAGGAGCAGGCTGTTCTTCCTTTTGATATTAAAATGGCAACTCCCGAGGAACTTGTTGCTTATTTCGAGGAGGTTATGCCAGACTACGATCGCGAGCGTGTATATCTTACACACATTAAGAAGATGTATAGCTGGTACAATATTCTCGTAGCCAATGGTGTAACAGACTTTGTCGAGGCTGAGGCTGCAAATGAAGAGGCTGCTGCTGAATAAGTTTACTCATTTTAATATATTGCTATGAAAAAGATATTTTCATTAATTATTGTTGCAATATTTCTGGGTGTAACTGATGCATCGGCGCAGGGCTTTTTGAGTAAGTTGTTTGGCGGTGGCGGTTCATCGGATACCGAGAATGCAATCTCTAATGTTTTGGGCTCTCTTATCGGAAATTCGGTAACGCTCTCTGAGAAGATGCTCGAAGGTACCTGGGAGTACACCGGCACTGCTTGTGTCCTTGAGAGTGACGCAGCTCTTGCCAATATTGGTGGAACTGTTGCTACTTCTAAAATAGAGAAGAAACTCGATGGTTATTTGGCGCGTGTAGGTGTTAAAGAGGGCTCTTGCTCATTTACATTCATTGGTAAAGATAGTTGTGTGGTATCTATGGCAGGTCACGAGCTTGGCGGTCGTTACGCTCTTGATGCCGAGGAAAAAACCATTCTATTTACATTCTATGGTCGTCTGAATTTTAACACGCACGTCGCTTACAATGTCTCTTCGGTAAACATTGTATTTAATGCCGATAAATTGTTGTCGCTTGTAAAGACAGTGACAACTAAAGTATCGTCTTCTACAAGTTCTTTGAGCGAGAATGGCGCAATAGGTAGCCTTGGAACAGCTTCGGCGACACTGAGTACAATCTCATCATTGCTTAATAATTATGATGGAATGATGCTTGGTGTGAAGATGAAAAAATAATAGTTTACTTTTTAATTGCAAAAATAGCGGCCGGGTCAAAAGTTTTTTTGACTCGGCCGCTTGTTTATGATGGTTTTCGTTTCGGCGGATTTTGTTAATCAGATGGCTCACCTAATCTCCCTAAAGGGGAGGAAAAAAGACTGATTCATTGATTTTCACTCCCTCGTTTTTAGGATGGGGCTTTTACCGATGCAAAAGAAACGGGGGATGAATGAACATCCCCCGTAACTGTTAAGCTATTCTGTTCTTAGTTGCGAAATTCGAGGCTTTCGCCCTAAGCGTCTACTACAATCGCCGAGTCCTTGTGTACTGTTCCTGCAAGAATCTGCTTCGATAGGTCGTTGAGCAGGTGACGCTGAATGGCTCGTTTAATAG
>JAGCKB010000001.1 GCA_017647725.1 Bacteroidaceae bacterium | reverse complement strand
GTTGTCTTTTTATCTGTATTGTTTAGATGCGTAATTGTGGGTGTTTTTTCTCTTATTATGAGTGTTGTTTAGTGTTGTTATGTGGCTATATTTTTTGCAAAGATATTAACTATTCTGTATATGTGCAAATGTATAATGGAAATATACTAATGAAGCTTTGAAAGTTAACATTTTAGGTAATATAAATATTGTCCCACAATAGAATTACTATTGTGAGACAATTATTGTATTTTTGAAATGTATTTCTAATATTAGATTCTATTTTCTATGTGGGTTACGGTGGTTCTTATCGCCTCGGTCCCACATTCGTTTTAACATATATTTCTGGAAATTATCCTCGGCTCTCTGTACTCCTAATATCTTTTTTGCAGGTATTGCTTTCAGATATTTTTCGATGTACTCTTTTTCAAGTTCGGCAATCTTTATCTTGGCATCGGCAAGTTCGTTTACGATAAGAAGGCTTTTCTCTTCGCTGTGCTCCTTGCCGTATTTGCTATCTACTTTGTCGCGCGCCTCTTTGTTTATGAGCCATTTCTTCTTCTGTAGCTCAAAAAATATGGGGAAGAATGACTCGGCCTCTTCGGGGGTGAGGCGGGCGTGATTGGTTATAAACTCGCGCTGATGGTTCTGAAACTCCTCAAGTGAGAAACGTTTTTTGTTGCCCTCTTTTCTATTCTGCTCTTGTGCAAAAAATGTTGTGGAAAAAGCAAAGAGTGCGAATATAAATATTATAGTTTTTTTCATGGTTGTATGTTGTTAAAAATCGGTATTACTGCTTGCAAGATAGTTGTATATGGTGTAGTCGTCGATGTCGAGATTGTAGTATAGTTCGTCGAAATAGTCATTGTTATACTCCTCGACATTGGCATATCTGCTCTCTAAGGTTGAAATGTCATTATAATAAAGGTATCCGCCTATAGTAAACAGCAGTACCATTGCAGCTGCGTATCCCCAACCGCTTCTAATGGTATTTATTGTACGTATCTTTGTGTTGCGGATAGTATTCGTCGAAGCCAACTCGACTGCATTTGAGTGCAGACGGGTTAGCAACCTATCGGGAAGGCTGTCGAAATAACCGTCAGGAGTGCTAAACGGATTCTTACTTGCTTTTGTCGTAAGATTCCAATTTTGCTCTGCTTTTCTATCTTCTATCTTCATACCTATTATGTTACGTTATTTTGACTCTCTAAAATTATAAAGGTTTAATTGTTCTCTAAAAGGTAGCTTTCTATTTTCTTGACGGCTATGTGGTACGATGCTTTAAGAGCGCCTACGCTTGTTCCAAGAATCTCGGAAATTTGTTCGTACTTCATATCGTCGTAATATTTCATATTAAAAATGAGGCGTTGCTTTTGTGGTAGTCTTGTTATAGCCTCTTGCAGAAGGGCATCGGCGTGACTGCCGCTGAAAAGTGAATCGCTCTCTAACTGTTCGGCTATGCTGCCTTCTTCGCTGTCAAGAGAGACTGTCTCGGCTTGTTTGTGATTAAGGAATGTCAGCGTCTCGTTTATCGCAATGCGATGCAGCCAGGTCGATAGTTGTGAATCGCCTCTGAAATTGTGTATGCTGTTTAACACTTTTATAAAGGTGTTCTGTAGAATGTCGTCGCTGTCGTCGTGGTTGAGTACCATACGACGTATCTGCCAATAGAGCTGTTTGCTGTATAGCTTCACAAGAACCGAAAAGGCTGCATCCCTGCGAACTGTGTCTTGCAGGGCTTGAATAAGCTCTTTTTCGTTATATGTATTGGGTTCTATTGGCATTGTGGAATAATATACACTTGTGATTGCACACTAATCTTTGACTACAGTTTTTTAAAAAGGTTTAGAAGCTGTTTCAATTTTATTGTATAAATAATCGTGTCTTTTGTTATTCGATATTAAATACTCTCTCTTCGTCGGCGAGTGAGGTTGTGGGGAATATCTCTTTTGCTTCGTTCAGCAGTTGCTCGTCCTCTTTGTAGCGCGATGAGAAATGTCCTATTACAAGCTGTTTGACATTTGCCTCTTTTGCAATGTGGGCGGCTTGTTGCGCTGTACTGTGGAAGGTCTCTTGGGCACGTGAGTGCTCTGCCTCGGCAAAGGTAGCTTCGTGATACAAAAGGTCAATCTCTCTTATCTGCTCAACTATATTGGGGCAGGGGAGTGTATCGCTGCAAAAAGCATAGCTGCGCGAGGGGTCGGCATCGGTAGTCAGTCGGCTGTTGGGGATGAGTGTGCCATCGGGAGTGGTGTAGTCGTTCCCCTCCTTGATATTTGCCCGCTGATGAATGGGGATATCGTAATACTCTACCATCGAGGCTATGAGATGACGCTTCTTTGGCTTCTCTCTGAACAGAAAACCGCAGCAGGGGATGCGGTGCTGCAATGGGATTGTCTCTACTGTGATGCTCTTGTCCTCATATATCACTGTTTGCTTCGTCGCGTCAATGTCGTGAAAGTGCAATGGGTACTTCAGACCATTGCAGAAGAAGTTGAGCTGTGGTTGCATAAGGCGCTGCAGTAAGGGGTCGGCATATATGTGCAGCGGGGCGGTGCGTCCCAAAAGCCCGAATGTGGATATTAATCCTATGAGACCAAAGCAGTGGTCGCCATGCAGATGCGAGATGAATATGTGGTTTACGAAGGAAAAGTGTATGTGCGAGCGGCGCATCTGAAGCTGTGTGCCCTCGCCACAGTCTATCATAAACTGTTTGTTGCCTATGCGCACTATCTGCGAGGTGGCATTATGTCGGGTGGTGGGTAGTGCCGAGCCGCATCCTAATATATGTACTTCAAACGTTTCCATCGTTTCTCTCTATTCTCTTGGATATTATGTTATTCTTGATTGTGTAATTAGAAACTTCTTACTCTTTTATGAGTTTAAAACGTAGGCGCAGTGTGCCGCTCTCCCACGTGTGGCTTATTATTTTGAATGTGCCAATTTCGCTTGTGTTTGTTACGTGGGTTCCTATGCAGGCGCAGGTGTCGTAGTCGCCTATGCGCACAATGCGTAGTGTCTCGCTTGCGTCCTCGGGCAGCTTGCCAAGATCGACTCCATGTGGTACACTGTCGCGTTTGCAGTATTCTATTGTCACTGGCATATTCTGTGCTATAACGCTGTTCACCTGCTGCTCAATGGATGCAATCTGCTCCTCGCTGGGTGCCGCGGGTAGCGTGTAGTCACATTTACTCTTCTTTCGCTCGATGTGGGCGTTGCGGCTTCTCTCACAGCCGAACATCCTAACCATTGTTTGGTTTAGTATGTGTTCAACGGTGTGCATAGGTGCGATTGACATATCCTGAAACTTTGCTGCTGGTTGGTTTATTTCCATAATTAAATTGTATGTATTCTATGTTTCATATTTCATATTTCATATTTCTTATGCAGGGGTGGGGGCCTGACGCCGCTTCTCCTGTAGCTTGCGGCAGGTCTTGCGGTACCGCTCTGCCACAGGGCCGGCATCCTTGTAGACCGCCAGCTTGCTGCTCCAAAGAGCGCCCTCCTTCTGCGCCGTGATGGCCAGATAGAGACGGCGGTGCTCCTTGCAGCGGCAGCGCAGCACCTGCTCGGTGGGGGTGGT
>JAGCKB010000165.1 GCA_017647725.1 Bacteroidaceae bacterium | reverse complement strand
TGTTTATTTATTTTTAAAGGGCGCATAGCGGGCTATGTAACCGCAAAAAAGAAAGAAACAGGCATTATTGAACATAAAAAACGGCGAAACTATCAGCTTCTGTAAGAAAATATTTTTTAGAAATTTAAACAGCTTCTAAATTTTGCTTAGTCTGTTCCTTCGGCGAGGTTAGGTAAAGCTATCACTCGAAGCGTTTACCCGTCCAGCGATAGCCCAACGTGCGCAGTTGTGATGCCACACGTGCCGAGTCACCACTCGACATATATTGAGGCATTGTATATTCAGCCTTCAACGAGTCGCTATCGGCCGAGAGAGATAGTTTCACAAGATAAATATCGGAAATCTCAATAGCCTTGCCAACGCTATCCGAGGGAATGAAGAAATCGGCAATCGAGGGCATCGCGAAAAGTGCATCGTCTACCCTCTCCCAACGACTATTATAGAAATGTATGCGACTATCATAAGCCTCGGCACCAACGCTGTTTACAACACACAGAAGCGTATCGCCGCCCTCACCATTTAACATTTTTATCTGCATCGAGGAGCTGCGCGACAATTCAACAGAAAGGTAATCATCGGTAAGCGCAGTTATGCGGCTCTTACCATCGAGACGATTGGTCACGGCAGTAGTCATATGCGCATCAAAAAAATCAATCATATCCCTGCGGTCGTTGGTAGTGAGAAGCGGTAAGAGTGTGTCGGGCATCTCAACGAATAAATCACGTAACATCTGAGCCTGAACTGTGCCACAGAAGAGAGTCATAAAAACTATAAAAGCGAGACTTAGTCTTTTCATTTCGAACCAAGATATAAGAAAAACAATCCTAACAATATAAGCAGCATATCAATTGCTTTGCTCTTTAAATTCTTTTCGTGCAACAACAGCGCTCCAAAAGCAAAGGCAACAACCACGCTGCCACGACGAATCATAGATACAACGGCAATAAGCGCCCCCTCCTCGGCAAGCGCCGAGAAGTAACAGAAGTCGGCAACGGCAAGAAAGAGAGAAATCATAGGAATACTCCAACGCCATATAAAACGCTTACTGCGTTGTGCAGGGGAGAACATATTCATAACAACGACAATGCCTCCCATAAGAATACACTGGTACAGGTTGAACCACGATTGCACAAACATCGGTTGCAGAGTGCGCATAAGAAATTTATCGTACAACGCACTGACAGCGCCCAGCAATGCAGCCATCACCACAAAGAAAATCCAACGGTTGTGTGCGAAATTTATCCCCTCGCGCTTGCCACTGCGACTAAGCAGAAAGAATGAGACAATAGCCGTTATTACACCGGCCCACTGGTAACCATTTAGTTTCTCGCCAAAGATGAGCAGCGCTCCAAGCAGCACAAGCACCGGACGTGTAGCCTGTATAGGCGAGACAATGGTTATTGGCAGATGCTTTATTCCTATGTATCCACAGAGCCACGAGCTTAACACAATGACCGCCTTTAACATAAGCAGCAGATGGTCGTGCAGGGGGGCAGATGGCACATACAGCAATCCATCGGTAAGGGTACCCGTATATGAGAGAATAATAAACGGTAGAAATATTATTGTAGTGAATAGCGTATTCAAGAAGAGCACCGCAAGGACCGAGTTATCCTTTAGCGACACCTTCTTGAAAAAGTCGTAGCAGCCCAATAGTGCTGCCGACATAAAAGCTAACAGAGCCCACATCATAGATAAATCTCTTT
>JAGCKB010000164.1 GCA_017647725.1 Bacteroidaceae bacterium | reverse complement strand
CAGTAGGTTTGTTTTTGTATTCTTCCTTGGCCTCTTCCTTGGACAGATAATCGCGGTCGACAACGTAATATTCAACCATGGAACGGATTACAATCGGATTGTCAGAATTCAACGCCATAAGAAGGAACTTTCCCCTACCGTCTGCTTGCATGACAAAACCGGCTTCCAGCATGTCCTTCGGCTGATAGACTCCCTCCTCATATAAACGGTAAGTCTGTGTGAAGTAAAGTTGATTGAACTCCATGGTACAGCCTAAAAGTTACAACTGCCAAGGAGACATTTTATGCTCTTTCGTATCTGCCAACCCGTCTAAGATGATGGTCAAAGTTTGGTCGTTCTGCTTTTTGATGAGTTCCATTCCCGACTTTCCCGGTTCTTCATATAGCTTGGCGGCATTCCCCGATTCCTTGAAGGATTCCGGAGCAGTAACCTCTTTGACAATCGGTTCAAATGTGGTTACCATGGAAGGAAACATAGCCTCTGGATCGGTAGTAATGCTGTCTTGACCGAATAGCTGATAATAGGCATATTGACGGCTTTTGAGTATGCGCAATGATGATTTTCCTTTAAACTTAGCATCTTTCGAAGTCGGGACAAAACGATCGGCCATGTACTCACTAAAGAAGGTTACGGTATCGGTCGTGTTATACATACTGAAATATTCACGCACATAGAAAGTCTGCTTCAGGATATTTCGCTTTACGGGAACGACGACCAGTTCCTCCAGTTCATAAGCGATTGGAGTCATTTCCCAGGTCTTCTTCTCGGGACGTTTGATAACAAGTTGTTCGTACCCTATACTGCGAACAGTGACGGGATAGGCTGATGCCGGTATTTCAGAAAATATACCGTCGTTCAAGGTGAAGCCCACCATATTGCCTGAGGCATCTAAAATGGAAGCCGCATAAATGGGGGAGTGATCTTTTGCATCAATTACACGTTCCTGTGCATCGGCATAACGACAAAACAGCAGAGCTGTGATAAGTAGTATAAACGTTTGTTTCATCGCTTCAAAATTGTAAATTACAAAATTAATCCTATATTATGTTAACATCAAATAATAAAATCCTACATTTTAATCAATATTAGGCATATAAAGCCTACGAATAGATTAATGTAAACCAAAATGTAAACCGAAAGATTTAGGTCACGACCTTGAGTTTATTTAATTTTGTAGACAAATTATAAACCATAAATGAAAGAGCAGTCTACTGGGAATTTACAAAAGAAGAGAATGCCACCCTACAAACAATGTTTAAATTGTGGGGCCGATTTACGTGGTGTATACTGCCATGAATGCGGACAGCAAGCATCCGGCATTCTTTTGTATTTTTATAATTGCGACTTTTATGGTTATTAAATAAACTAAAACGAATATATATGAGTGTGCCCTTTGAAAACAAAAAAATAGTAGTATCCCTCACGTTCATACTGATATGCTGTGTCAGTTTTGCCAATGACAACCTTTTCAAGCAAGCAAGAGCACTGCAACGAGAAGGAAAGCATCAAGAGGCGATTACGGCCTTTAAAGACTATCTGACACAACCGATACGTGAAAAAAATCTCTCTAACGAACAAATGCTTTTATACACCGAAGCTTTGGTGCAGTTGATGAATACATATCAAAGCAAAGGAGAGCCTGAAGCCTGTATTACTACCTTGCAGGAAGTATTCAAGAAATCACCCATACTGCAAAAAACATATTTGAGAGATTATTATTCAGTATTGGGATATGCCTTGTCACGCACTGAGAATATGAAGGAAGCCGAAAAAATAATGTTAAAAGCATTTACTCTTCCACTTCATCACGCTACCCCTGAGCGTTACTTCCGTGATTATGCCTATGCTGCAGCAGTATTTTATAGTAATCCCGACTATCAAAAGGAGGTTATCGACTGGTGCCAAGAAGCATTGGAGCAGACCGAATTATGCAAGAACACCTCGGGCAAGCAGTGGGTAACTGCAATGTTAGGCTCTATCTACAAGCGAAATGGCAATCTAAACGAGGCTCTTAATCTATTTCAGCAAAGTAAAGAGGAGGCCGAGAAAAGAGATGACGATTTGGGCATACTTAATAGCCTGCATTCATTAATCGACCTTTTCCTTTATTGGGATGTACCGGAATATGCCAACCTATATGCAACTGAAGCCGTGAGCGTAGAGAAACGTATGACGAAGAAGAATCCAATGGTTTCGGCACAGACCTATATCAACAAAGGACGGTCATTGTTGCAACTGGGAGATAGCGATTCGGTTGCATACTATATCGAGGAGGCAAGAAAACTCTGTCGACACCTACCCTACAACAGCGGTATGGTGGATGTAGACCTTTTGCACGGCATATACCTCACCTGGAAAGCAGGCGATACCTCTCATTTAGGCATTCAAGAACTACAACAGGTAGTCCTACAAGGAACCGATATAAACCGTGCCAAGGCATATCATCAGCTCGCTCAAACCTATTTGAGAGACGGAAAGGATGATATAGCAGAAACTATGTTGGACAGTCTGAATACGTTACTTAACAAAAACGATTCTCCGATATATATACATTTGAACTATAAGCCAATCTTAAATCACTATCTGAGAACCAAGAATCATCATAAAGTGGAGCAATATACAAGAATGATGCTCCAAGAACAGCAAGCAGTAAAGGAGAGGAGACTGCATTATAACCTCATAGAGGCCATCGTTGAATCTCAAACAGAACAACAAAGAGACGAAATAAAACTTGCTCAACTTGAACAAGCTAACCAACGCCTTATGTTCCTTATTTGCATTGTTTTGTCACTTATCATTATTTCTGTAGTAGTTGCAATTCTCTTGTATCAAAGAAAGATGCATAAGAACCACATACGGAAAAGCGATAACAAGCTTGCCACCCTGTCTCAAGAACTAAAACAAACAAATGCCGAAAAAGAAATGATGTCACAAAAGTTTGACGAGATAATGGACGACATGGATTCAAGGCAAGAATTAGAAACACTTACTCCGTCGGTACTTCAGAAAAAGGGAGAGTCCAAGTTCCGTCAACGCTTTGAACTGCTCTATCCACTTTTCCTTCCTCGCCTCCGTGAGCGAGTCCCAACCATAACTCGCAGGGAAGAACTTCTCTCGATGCTCATCGTCTTGAAGCAAGATAACAAGGAGATAGCCGAGTTGCTAGCCATTGCTCCCCGCAGCGTCTTAATGCTGCGCCATCGTTTCCGCCAAAAGATAGGAATGACAGCCGACTTTGTATTGGAGGATTTTATCGAAGAGATTTTGCGTTATTAATAGCCCACATAACCTCCCCATAAGGGGAGGAATCCCTCAACTTTTTACGTTGAGCTGCCGTTTTTACGTTGAGCCTTTTAATTTGCTCAATAATTTATTTTCAAAGATTTACACTCTGAAAAATCACAAACAAATAAAGCAGACTTCTTTAGTGAAATCTGCTTTATTTTACTTTCTGCGGAGAGAGAGGGATTCTTGCTTTGGCAAGCGACTTCGTCGATTACGAACCCCCACTCGGGTATTCTCATCCCCTCTAATGCAAAAAAAGGAAGCCTTTCAGCTTCCTTTCTGCGGAGAGAGAGGGATTCGAACCCCCGGTACCTCTCGGTACGTCGGTTTTCAAGACCGGTGCAATCGACCACTCTGCCACCTCTCCAATAAGTAAGTTAAATCGTGGGTCGTTCTTGATTTAACGTTGCAAAGGTAAGGAGTTTTTTTTAATCTGCAAAATAAAAAGCAGAAAATTTTATGGTTGTGACTATTTTTTCTGAAAATTCTCAACAATAGGCATTGGAGAATGTGGTTATTCTTGTAGTGATTAGTATAGTTCGAAAAATTCGCAACCTGTTTCCATATTTTTTTGGGTATCTTCGCATCCGATTTATAATATAGATGATTATGTTAAAAGAATATATATTGCCACTTTTTGAGCTGCTAAATGAGATGTCGCCCTATCTGTTACTGGGTTTTCTCATTGCAGGCATACTTCACGAGTTTGTACCTCAGAAATTGTATCGAAGCAGCTTGTCGCACAATAATCTGCGTTCTGTAATATTGGCTGCGCTGATAGGTGTTCCTCTTCCTCTATGTTCTTGTGGGGTGATTCCCACTGCAATGTCGTTACGCCGCGAAGGTGTGTCCAAGGGTGCTACAACGTCGTTCCTTATCTCTACTCCTCAGACTGGTGCCGATTCTATTTTGGCTACTGCATCGTTATTGGGGGTGCCTTTTGCAGTATTACGTCCTCTTATCGCATTTGTAACAGCAATATTGGGCGGATATCTTGTAAATCGCTTCGATAATGACGATAACAGGGGTGTATACACTTTTGCCAATACTCAAAAGAGCAAGAGCTTTGTCAGAAAGTGTCTGGGTGCTCTGAAATATGGCTTTATAGATATGTTGCAGGACATTGGTAAATGGATAGTGATTGGACTTATTGTAGCCGGCCTTATTACAGTACTTGTACCCGATAATTTCTTTACCGCTTTTAACGATAAGCCCATTGTGAATATGCTTATTGTGATGCTCTTCTCGGTTCCTATGTATCTGTGTGCAACCGGGTCGATACCTATTGCGGCTGCGTTAATGTTAAAAGGGTTGTCGCCCGGTGCAGCTCTTGTGCTGTTAATGGCAGGCCCTGCCACAAATACTGCTGCTATATTGGTTATAAAAAAGGTAATGGGAATGCGTGCGTTACTCATATATCTGAGTACGATTATAATTGGTGCTCTTGGCTTTGGCCTCGTGATAGACTATCTGCTGCCTGTCGAGTGGTTCAGTGGAACAGTGGTTGCACAGAGTGCCGATTGCTGCAGTGCTCACGCTACTGCGTGGTGGAAAATTGCATCGAGCATTTTATTCACTGTTTTGCTTATCATTGCATTTGTTCTGAGATTTATCAATCCACATAAACATACGACTATGCAAAAGTCTTTTAAAATCAAAGGTATGATGTGTAATCACTGTAAAGCTAATGTCGAGAAGAACCTTGCTAAGGTCGAAGGGGTTACTGCTGTGCAGGTTAACCTTGAACAGGGGATTGCATACGTCGAAGGCTATTTTGACTCGCAAAAGGTCGTTGAGACAATAGAGAATCTCGGTTACGAATATTTAGGAGAGTGACGAGACAAAAAATAGTGAGCACGTGCTCACTATTTTTTTTATTGCTTAGCGTTTCTATTTAATGATTATCTTCTTGCCGTTCACTATATAAATACCTCTCTGTTCTATTTTTTTTACTCGTCGACCCAATATATTGTAGATTACGGCGTCATTGGAGTGGGTGTTGATATTATCAATTCCTGTATCTTCTATTTTCTGGAAATGGGCGGTATATGTTATTGCCGCTGTTACAACAATCTTAATCTCGGGTTCGTTGCTGATAGAATCTTCTCCAATTGTCCAGCGGTTAAATTGATATCCTTCATCAGGTATTGCCGAGAGTGTTACCTCGGTATCTTCGTCAACAGTAACAGTTTCTGCTCCGTTTACAGTTGCTGTTCCACCCTCTGTTGCTGATACTGTAACGGTATATTGTGCCTTCTTCAATGGTTTTAATCCAAAGAATGCTTTGTGGCTGTCGGTCTTTGAGGCATAATCGTCGCTTGCTGTAGGGTCCAGTTTTGCTAATGTGAAATATCCGTTGCAAGAGCCACCCCAGCCCCAGTTGAAATGGTAGTAGCCTCTGTCGGTATATCCGTCGATAATGAAAATGTGCTTTGCATCGCTGCCTGTACCTGCATTGGTCGCTACATAGGGGACAGGACACGACTCGTCGAGGCTCTTCTTTAGTAGTGTGTGCCACTCTGTTTCTCCAACTACGAAACGCTGGGTGGCACCAGATGCCACTCCCGTCTGCGCTACAAGGTCGACGTATCCAAAATGCTTAGTCATTCGGTGTGAGTTCTCGCTGCCACCGGTGCTGTTTGCTCCGTATGAGAGACCATAGGCATAACCGAGGTCGCGCATCACTACGGCAACCTCATTAGCCTGTTCCTCGGTGTAGTTCTTATATTCGAGAGGCATATTGTCCCAATTATAGGTGTGCCCCAATGGCAGTTTCTCTCCTGTAATGGGGTTATATACGGTGCCAGTTCCTCTCTCGGGCCATTTGTGATGACGCATTACAATGGCAAAAGCTGTGGCTATGCATCCGGTACGCGCTTGTCTGCCGCTCGATGTGAAACAGAGTTTATTGAATGGGGCACCCTGCGCCCAACGTGCTGTGCCGAGATTAACGACTACATTACCCACCTGCGACACATCGACGGGGGCCCTGCTTGCATCTTTCTGTGCCGCGTTTCGCGCTGAACGAATCTGCTCATCTATATCCCGAAGATAATCTCTCATTCCATCGGGTATCTCTTCCATTGATGCCGGCATAGGCTCGTCCGAGAAACCTATAAGTGGCATTGTTATGTCATCGCCCGAGACAATTACAAATCCTTTATCGGTTGGTGCAGCAATAAGGTAGAACGTTGGTTCATTGGCAATACTGCTTTGAAGCATATGGCTGTCAAGAACCATTCTACCCTTTTGTATTCCAACATTTGTTACTCCTAATCTCTGTTCAAAGAAGTTATTGGCAATATCTCTAGCACGCTCGTAGCGTGATTGCTGCGCCTGTGTTACCATACTAAGGCTTAACATTGTAAGCAATAGTAGAAATCTCGATACATTTTTCATAATAATCCGCTTTCTATTTTATTACTATCTTTGAACTTTTACAGTTGCTTTGCAAATGTAGTTTATTTTGTTTATTGTCGCTCTAAACAGAAAAATAAATCAATATTTTTATTGTAAAAAGAGAGATTCACTCCTCTTCCGATGAAGATAAACCGAGTTAGTCGGCTACTTCAATTTCTTACCATCGCCGAAGGCATTACCAACCTTAGCTCCCAATTCAAAGTAATTATGTCCTATTGGGTCGTATGTGATAGGGCGCAGCTTGGCGATATCTATTTTTCCATCGGTGAGAATACTCTCCTCGGCGCTGATATTCACGATGCGTCCGACAAGATGGTTGCTCTCTTCGTCATACGAGAGTAACTCGCACTCCAATGTCATTGGCAATTCATTAATGATGGGAGCATTGACAAACTGCGACTTAACGGCGCTGAATCCTGCTTTTGCAAACTTGTCAGGCTCTTTATTCCCCGAAACCAATCCTACATAATCGCAAGCTGTAACAGTATCTACTGTTGCCATACTGACGGTAAATGCACCTGTTGCACGAATATTCTTTGTTGTCTTGTGTCCCTCGGAGAGACAAATTCCTATTGTCTCATCGGTAAATATGCCACCCCAGGCAGCATTCATTACATTGGGTACTCCTGTATCGTCGTATGCAGCAACTATGAGTACCGGCATAGGGTAGAGCCAGCTTTTCTTTCCAAAATCCTTACGCATATCTTTTTATTTATTCAAAATAACAAATTATCTTTTTTCTCTTCTTCGAGCAAACGTCTTTTGCGCTCAATATGTTCTCCTTTGCGCTTACCGTTGTAACCGCCAAGAGAACCATCGGCAGCAATCACACGATGACAAGGTACATCGGGAGCAAAAGGATTGCGCTTAAGTGCCTGACCTACGGCCTGTGCACTGTGACACCCTATGCGTCGTGCCAGTTCACCGTATGTAGTTGTTGTGCCAGATGGGATATCGAGCAGTGCTAAATAGACTCTCTTTTGAAAGGGAGTAATATCGGTCGACTGCATAACTATCTCGCGTATGTCCTGCATATAACGTTATTCTTTACTTATATAATATTGTCTCATAGTCGAGATTAATTCCTTCGTTTCAGAATGTACTTACAGTCTCTGTTGTCCCAATACTTATAACAAGATGTATTGAAGATGTAAATATAAGCATTATTTTCGAAAAAACGTCACGAGAGTTGCTCATTCATCCCTGTTCTTGAGCATAGGGGTGCTATATCCTAGCAATTATTTCCGCATATGAAGATGCTGATACTCATGGCTAGACTATATACACAAAGAAAAGAACCTTAGTATGTAACTAAAGCTCCCTTTAAAAAAAGTTATTGGTGTCCGGTAAAACTTTTTCAGACTCTCATTTAGGCTTGTTTGCTAAATTCAGCCTTTAATTGTTAT
>JAGCKB010000163.1 GCA_017647725.1 Bacteroidaceae bacterium | reverse complement strand
CCAAACTCAACTTTAAATATCGAAAATTTTACTCAATGACACCGGTAAGCAGTAATGCCGAGAAGAACGCAAATATATTCGGAATAACAAACCGCTATCGCGTACAGATTATTCTATCTGGGTTTGCTCTGTTCTGTGCATTCCTGGGAATAATGTCGACCTATTGGGTGCGTGTATTCGACCGACGAATGGATATTGGAGTTATGCGTAGTATGGGCGCAACATCGAGTCGTGTATTACGACAGTTTATTCTCGAGGGGTGGTTGATTGTGACAATTGCTTTTATTATTTCTCTGCCACTGCTTTTTCATAAAGTCTATATTATGGGATTCTCCGACCCGTTGCAGAAATTTACATCTATGATGTGGCAGGAACTAATGCTTGCAAAAAACGGTGATTATCTGCACAATCAGCCGGTGACACATTTTGTCATAGTGAGTCTTGTGACATATCTTTTTATGCTGTTTGTGGCAGCAATAGGCATTGTAATCCCCACGCAAAGGATTGTAAAAATAGAGCCGTCCGAGGCACTGCGCGAGGAGTAGTGTGTAAATTTTGTAATTCTTTATTTTGCTAAAAACAGTTTTTATACTACTTTTGAATTATGATTCTGATAGTAGACGATGATATTGCAATACGCCATAGTTTGGGGCTTATGCTCAAACGTGCGCGATACGATGTTGAAGCAGTTGCTTCGCCAGGTGAAGCTATAGAGGTAGTGAGACGCCAGACCCCTCAACTTATTCTGATGGATATGAATTTCTCGCTCACCACAAGTGGCGACGATGGCATTGAACTGCTGCAAAAAGTAAAGATTTTCTGCCCCGACACGCCTGTGATTTTAATCACGGCCTGGGGTAGCATCGACCTTGCAGTGCGCGGAATGCGTGCAGGCGCGTTCGACTTTGTTACGAAGCCGTGGAACAATATGACACTTATGCAACGTATCGAGACAGCTCTAAGTCTTTCGAAAAGCAAGGATGCAAGTGTAGGTATCAAGCAAGAAGATGCTGCTTTCGATCGCACACTTATTGTCGGACGCAGTAAGGCAATCACCGATGTCCTGTCTACAATAGAACGCATTGCAAAGACAAATGCCTCGGTACTCATCACAGGCGAGAGTGGCACAGGAAAAGAACTCATAGCCGAGACAATTCATCGCAACAGCCGTCGTGCAAGAAATTCGTTTGTAAAAGTAAATTTAGGTGGAATATCGCATACGCTTTTCGAGAGCGAGATGTTCGGACATAAGAAAGGTGCCTTTACCGATGCCACATCCGATAGGGTAGGACGTTTCGAACTTGCCGACAAAGGTACTATATTCCTTGACGAGCTTGGCGAACTCGACCTTGCTTGCCAGGTGAAATTACTGCGTGTGCTTCAGGAACAGACCTTTGAGGTGCTTGGAGACAGCCGTCCGCGCAAGGTGGATATTCGCGTGGTGTGTGCCACAAATGCCGACCTTACAAAGATGGTTGCCGAGCGCACATTCCGCGAAGACCTCTATTACCGAATTAATCTCATAACATTGCATTTGCCACCGCTACGCGAGCGCCGCGAGGATATCCCGTTACTTGTCAGGCATTTTGCATCGCTCGCAACAGAGAGTAATAATATGCCAAAGATTGATATTACCGACGAAGCAATGGAGTACCTCAGGCGTCAGCCCTTCCCGGGAAATGTGCGCGAGCTTAAAAACCTTGTCGAGCGTGCAATTCTTATGAGTGGAAAGAGTGTGCTTACAGCCCAAGACTTCCAATTGGCAAATAATATTTCCCCTGCATCGTTTAAGCCCATTCCAACAACAGCAATGACGCTTGACGAGGCCGAGCGTGTACGCATTGTCGAGGCTATGGAAAAGTACGATGGTAATATGACACAGGTGGCAGCATCGTTGGGAATAAGTCGCCAGGCACTATATCGGCGATTAGAAAAATATGGATTAAAATAGATATGGAATGAGACAGAAAAATATATTCTTTGCCATCTCGGCGCTGCTTGTGCTTGCATGGGCAGTGCTGCTTGTTATAGTGTATAACAGATGCAGCATCAAACTGTTTTATGTAACCGAGGGAGTGGTTCTCTTCAGTATGTTTTTCCTTGTCTATTTCTATCGGAAAATTATAAAACCACTTGACACAATCGCAACGGGACTTAATCTGTTGCGCGAGCAGGATTTCAGCAGTCGGCTATCGCCTGTCGGACAACGCGAGGCCGACAAAATAGTCTCTATCTTCAATCGTATGATGGCACAACTGAAGGACGAGCGCCTGCGTCTGAGAGAACAGAACCACTTTCTCGACCTTCTTATTCAGGCCTCGCCAATGGGGGTGATAATACTTGATTTCGATAACAGGATTACAATGATAAACCCCTCGGCAAAAGGAATATTGAACTGTGGTAATGACTGCTTGAATAAAAAGATAGCCGATATTGACATTCCATTATGCCGCGATATTGCATCTACTGCGCAAGGCGAAACACGTACAGTGAAAATAAGCGGTATCGAGGTCTACAGCATTTCTCGCCTCTCGTTCCAGGATCGAGGATTTGCTCACCCATTTGTGCTTATAGAGCGCCTTACCGAGCAACTACACAAAGCCGAGCGCAATGCTTATGAAAAGGTTATACGTATGATTGCCCACGAGGTGAACAATACTATGGGTGGAATAACATCTATTCTTGAGACTGCCAAAGATATGGTGCAGAGCACAACAAATGATACGTTTGCCGATGATGCAGTTGAGATAAGTGAGGCAATGCAGGTGTGCGAAGAGCGCGGACGTATGCTAAGCGGTTTCATCACCCGATTTGCCGATGTGGTGAAGATTCCCACACCACAGTTGCAACAGTGCGACCTCAACGACAGCGCCCGCTATTGCGTACGCTTTATGGAGGGCATTTGCCGAGAAAAAGGCATCGCCTTGTCAATGAATTTATATAACGGTTCGGTTCCTGTGAATATAGATGTTGCCCTCTTCGAGCAGGTGCTTGTGAATATTGTAAAAAACTCTATCGAAAGCATCGACAAGGAGGGAGAGATTATAATATCGACAACAATACAACCTGCAACAGTTGTCATCAGCGACAATGGACGAGGCATCAGTGATGATGCTGCACAGCAGATTTTTACACCTTTCTTTACGACAAAAAGCAATGGGCAGGGTATAGGTCTTATGTTCACTCGCGAGGTTCTGACAGCTCATCACTGCAAATTTTCACTTAAAACAGGTGATGATGGTTACACACGTTTCACAATAGAGTTTAGATAATTTGGATTTATTAGAGACTGTTTTAAAAAATATATAGATATTTTTGCAGTAAACCGCGAAAATATACTGCGTATATACTCTTTATTAAAACAGAAACACTTTAAATAGAATTATTATGGAAAACCTACAAGAAAATGAGAACAATGATAACAATAAGAACAAAATAAAAGATAAATTAAAATATATCCTCTATAATGTTGTTGCAATTATTTTTATTTTTACCTCAATCTTCTCCATATCATTAGTTTTGGATTTGACAGTATGTGACAATTTAATAAAAACAATTCATATTATAGTATACTTTGTTTTTTTAATTGCAGGTGTAATATGTGCTAAATTTTTCTATATAAGTTTGGAAAAACTGAAATATGCAAGATTTACAATGTATTTTGGTTTGACTTTGTATTTGATATGCAGCTATTTTGCTTTTAATTTCTTTATTCGGATAGGTGAAGAATACAAAGAAAATGCCTGTATAATAGAACAAAACATAAATTCTAGGGGTGGTCGTTATAATAAATTGCTTTTTAAAAGTGGTGGTGTTATAGAGATTAATGATTATGAATTGTATGATAAAGTAGATGTTGGTGGTATTGTATCTGTTACATTGCAAAAGGGAGTATTCGGAACACCTGTTTGTTCTTTCTTTGACGATAATATAATCACAATTTCGGATAGCTCAAAAATATATTCAATGAGAATTGATAAGAGCAAATCTTATTACGATAATGGCTTATTGTGCGAAGAGGCAGGAGCGTATAATGTTGCACATAAATATTATAATTTATCGTGGGAAAAAGGTAAAAACGGATATGCTTTGTGGCGTTTAGGACGATTCTATGAAGAGGGGCTGGGTGTAGAGAAAAATCTTTTAACTGCTTATAATATGTACTTTGGAGCGCTAAATAATGATTGCAAGATTGCTCGAAAAGATGCAAACAGGGTAAAAGGAATACTGAAAGCTATGGGGTACAAATGATTTTACCGCACGAACAGTAGGGATATAACGTTTGTTTCTATCTTATCGGAATGTTCTATTTTTGTTTTGTAGACTTTTTATGCGCATATTGTCCTTTCACGCAGAATTAAAACAAATTTCCTGTATATTTTTACATAATTTAACACAAAATAAAAAACAAACAGCCCGGTGGGCTGTTTTATTAATGCAAATCACCTGATACTCTATGTGGATATGTGAATACCTGCTTTGAGTGCTTTATGTTTCAAGCATAAACAGGCCAATGAATTGCATAGTAGTTTTGTCGTGTTTTATTTTGTGTTTGTGTTAAGGTTGCCCCCTGATGTGAATCACGGGGCAATCGTCTTTTTCTATAACTCACACTGCCAACGGAAACAGTGGGGGAAGAGTTTTTCCAACTCTTTTTCGTCCTGTGGCTTCTCGAAAATGCCATAGAACGATGAACCTGAGCCCGACATCGAGGCGTAAAGTGCTCCCAAGCGATAGAGTTCACTCTTTATTGTCTCCATTTGCGGATATTTTGCAAAGGCGCTACGCTCAAAATCGTTTTTCATTGAGCTTACCCACATATTTATTGGACGCTGAATAGTATCCATAAGTGGAACAACAGGCTGTGCAGGGACAACAAGCGAATAGGCCTCTTTGGTCGATATGTGCAGATGTGGTTTTACAAGCACAAGGTGGTATCCTTTGAGCGAACACTCTACTGGAGTGAGAATGTTTCCTATTCCTGTTGCATAGGCGGGGCGGCATTTTATGAAAAAGGCACAATCGGCGCCAATGCGTGCGGCATACTCCTCTAATTGTTCGTCGCTGAGTCCAAGTTTACCAATCTCGTTCAGCATCTTAAGGGCGAAAGCTGCGTCGCTTGAACCGCCTCCCAAGCCTGCTCCTGTAGGGATATTCTTATAAAGACTCATTGTAACCTTTGGCAATTTGTAATCGGCAGCAAGAATCTTGTATGCTTTTACTACAAGATTGTCGCTATCGTCGCCATCGAAGGCTGCATTGTGCATTGTAAATGTGTAGTCGGGTGCGTCGCTCTTTGGGTTTATTGTTATCTCTAACGCATCTTCAAGGGGAATGGGGTAGAAGAGTGTCTCAAGGTTGTGATAGCCGTCGGGACGCTTCGATACGATATCAAGGCCTAAGTTTATCTTGCAACAGGGAAATGTTATCATAACAGTTCGTTTTTTTAATTTTTACGTTCGAGTTCTTGCAATCCTTCGAGTTTCTTTGTCTCAAGGAACTCATATATTCCACACAGATGTTCGCGCACGCGTCCGTGACCAAACTCATAGACTTTTGTAACAAGGCCATCGAGGAAGTCGCGGTCATGACTCACACAGATGAGTGTACCGTCGAAGTCTCGCAGTGCTTGTTTAAGAATGTCTTTTGTCTTAAGGTCGAGGTGGTTGGTGGGCTCGTCAAGAATAAGCAGATTGACCGGCTCCAATAACAGTTTCAGCAGTGCCAGACGTGTGCGCTCGCCTCCCGAGAGCACTTTTACTTTCTTCGTACTTGCTTCGCCACCGAACATAAAGGCACCCAAAAGGTCGCGTATCTTGTTACGTACCTCGCCTTTGGCAACATCGTCTATTGTCTGAAAAACTGTCAGATTTTCATCGAGCATAGAGGCCTGGTTCTGTGCAAAATATCCTATCTGCACATTATGTCCGAGCTGCAATGTGCCCTCGTGTTCAAGCTCCTGCATTATACAACGCACAAAGGTCGATTTTCCCTCGCCGTTACGTCCCACAAAAGCAATCTTATCGCCTCGGTCGACGGTAAGGGTAACATTTGAGAAGATGCGCTTCTCGTCAAATGCTTTTCCCACGCCATCGGCAATTACGGGGTACTGTCCCGAACGTGGCGATGGTGGAAATTTCAGTCGCAATGCCGATGTATCCTCCTCGTCAACCTCTATGAGTTCGAGCTTCTCGAGCATCTTCACGCGACTCTGCACCTGCAATGTCTTTGAGTATGTTCCCTTGAAACGCTCTATAAAATCCTTTGTTTCCTGTATCATCTTCTGCTGCTCCTCGTACTGCTTCATCTGTTGCTGACGACGCTCGGCACGTAGTTGCAGATACTGTGAGTAGTTTACTTTATAGTCGTAGATGCGTCCCATTGTCACCTCTATGGTGCGTGTGGTGATGTTATCGACAAATTTACGGTCGTGGCTTATTACAACAACAGTCTTTCCGTTGGAGATTATAAATTCCTCAAGCCAACCTATTGACTCAATATCAAGATGGTTGGTAGGCTCGTCCAGGAGCAGTACATCGGGGTTGCGCAGAAGCATTTTGGCAAGCTCGATGCGCATACGCCATCCTCCGCTGAACTCGCTTGTCTGTCGCGAAAAATCCTTACGCTCGAATCCAAGTCCCAGGAGTGTCTTTTCGACATCCTCCTCGAAGTGTGTCATATCTATTGCATAGAATTTCTCGCTCTTGGTAGCAACCTCTTCTATAAGCGCCATATAGTCGTCGCTCTCGTAGTCGGTGCGCTCGGCAAGCTGGCGGTTCAGCTCCTCAATCTCGGCCTCCATCTGGTGAAGATGAGCAAATGCTTGCGATGCCTCCTCGAATACAGTGCGGCCATCCTCGGTCATAAGATGCTGCGGCAGATAGGCAATAACGGTGTCTTTCGGTGCCGACACCTGTCCGCGAGTGGCAGTGCGTACACCTGCCAGAATCTTCAGCAGTGTACTCTTTCCTGCACCGTTCTTACGCATCAGGGCTATTCGGTCTTTATCGTTAATGACAAAAGAAATGTCTTTAAATAGGGTGGTGCCGCCAAATTCAACGGCAAGTCCATCAACTGAAACCATATTTTGTATTGTGTTAAGGGATGTTCTATAAATTAGTGTTTTATATTCATAGTAGGGTGGGTTCAGTTTCGGTCGCTTTTGGTTTAATTATTGCATCTTTTTGACATTTGCTCAGTTACGATGCCCGCATCGTGCTTTCGCCAATATCAAAAATCTACTAAAAATAAAACTCAAAATCGTCGCGACCTAATTTACAGTCCCTCCCTATTTTATTGTTTCTTCCAATTATTTTGCGAAGATACAACTTTATTGCGACCCTTACAAAAAGATGTTTATAAGTTTCCCCTTTTTGTTAATAACGATTGGTCTCTTTTTTGTGTGCAGTGGACGATGTTGCGTAACTTTGCAGCCGTTTTGTAAAGATAGTAAGGATGGAAGATAACAATACAACAAAAAGAAGAACACGCAGCCGTCAGCAAAGCAATGCGGCACCACTGATAAGTGAATATGGACATTTGCAACCACAAGCGCCCGAACTCGAAGAGGCAGTGCTTGGCGCTCTTATGGTAGATAGTGATGCTATTGGTCGCTTGGGTAATATGCTGAAACCCGAGTCGTTCTACGACAAGCGCAACCAGCTTCTCTTTGGTGCAATACAGGAGATGGACCTCGAGGACCGTCCTATAGACATCCTTACCGTTACCGAATTTCTCAAACTCAAAGGCATACTCGAAGAGGTAGGCGGCCCGATGTATATTGCACAGCTCACAAGCAAAGTGGTGTCATCGGTAAACATAGAGTATCACGCAAATATCATTGCACAAAAGAAACTCGCTCGCGACCTTATAAAATTCACCAGCAAGACTCAGGAGCAGGCATTCGACGAGACACAAGATGTTAACGAACTAATGCAGCAGGCCGAGTCGGAGCTGTTCGAAATTTCGCGCAACCAAATGAAGCGCGACTTTACACAGATAAACCCCGTCATTAAAGAGGCTTATCAGCAGATACAGACAGCGTCAAAGAATACAAGCGGTATCAGCGGATTAAGCACCGGTTACCATCGTTTGGACAAAGTCCTGTCGGGATGGCAGGCAACCGACCTTATCATCCTTGCAGCTCGTCCTGCGATGGGAAAGACGGCGTTTGCTCTCTCTCTCATACGTAATATGGCAGTGGACCAGGGTATCCCTGTGGGAATGTTCTCTCTTGAGATGGGTAATGTGCAGCTTGTGCAGCGTCTTATCTGTAATGTCTGCCAGATTCCCGGTGATAAAATACGTAGCGGACAGCTCGAAGGATACGAGTGGGGACAGCTCGACAGCAAGATTACCGCATTGGAGGGAGCGCCACTATATATCGATGATACACCGCAGCTATCGGTGTTCGAGCTTCGTTCAAAAGCGCGCCGTATGGTGCACGAGTATGGTGTGAAGATGATTTTCATCGACTACCTTCAGCTTATGACTGCAAACACAGGAAAGGGTAGCCGTCAGGAGGAGATTAGTACTATCTCGCGTTCGCTAAAGGGATTGGCAAAGGAGCTTAACATCCCTATTATGGCTCTTAGTCAGCTGAACCGTAACCTCGAAGGCCGCGAGGGTGTCGAGGGTAAACGTCCGCAGTTGAGCGACCTTCGCGAGTCGGGAGCCATTGAGCAGGATGCCGATATTGTAATGTTCGTTACCCGTCCCGAATATTTTCATATATACAAGGATGGTGACTTCGATTGGCGCGGAAAGGCCGAGATTATTATTGCAAAGCACCGTAACGGTGGACTTGATAATATCCCTCTTATCTTCCGCAAGGAGTATGCCCGCTTTATGAACCTCGACGACGAGTCTTTGCCTCCCATCCCCACAGATATTCCTGTGATGCGTGGCTCCAAGCTGAATGCAGCATCGTACGAGCCAATGGGAAATAACTCCCTGCCACCGCTTCCCGACTATTTGCAGGATTCAACTCCTACAGATATAATCCCCGGCCCGGGTGGTAACGAACCATTGCCTTTCTAAATAGAAATCATATTTCTGCAACAATGAAATTCACAGTCATTGTTGCAGTTTTTTTATAATTTATAAAGCTTATTTAATTTCTACTATTGTAGATTTACCTCTTTTCGT
>JAGCKB010000162.1 GCA_017647725.1 Bacteroidaceae bacterium | reverse complement strand
ATTCACTTTGTTCATGCAAGAAATATCAAGCATGTAGGCGAAAGAGACTTCAACGAAACAGCTCATAAGACAGAATGCGGCTCACTCGATATGTACGATATCGTAAAGGCAATGCACGAAGTAGGCTTTGAAGGCTACCTCAGACCCGACCATGGTCGTATGATCTGGGGCGAAGAAGGCAGACCCGGCTATGCCTGGCGGTCTGCTTAAGGCATATCAACTCACGAACAAGTTTGAAAGTTTTGCAAAATTAGGCAAGCAGAGTGGTTTTTTATTCTATGTCCCAGCTTGGAATACTTCAAAGATAGACCCGGTTACAGGCTTCGTTAATTTACTTGATTTGCACTATGAGAGTGAGGATAAGACGAAAGCATTAATCTGTAAGTTCGACTCAATACGCTACAACGAGGCTAAAGATTGGTTTGAGTTTTGCATAGACTATGATAAATTTACCACAAAGGCGCAAGG
Organism: Bacteroidaceae bacterium; assembly: GCA_017647725.1. Lineage (GTDB taxonomy): Bacteria > Bacteroidota > Bacteroidia > Bacteroidales > Bacteroidaceae > HGM04593. The sequence continues at coordinate 7,193 of JAGCKB010000162.1, read as the reverse complement.
CACACAGACCAAGTGGACTATCTGCACCTACGGCACACGCATTGAGAACTTCCGTAATTCCGCTAAAAACTCACAGTGGGATAGCCAAGAGGTAAACCTTACACAAGAGTTTAAGTCTCTATTTGAAGGAATATATGTCGGTGGCAATCTTAAAGATGCCATTATGCAACAGAGCGGCAAGCGGTTCTTTGAGAGGTTATTGCATCTTATACGCTTAACCCTCCAGATGCGTAATAGTATTATAGGAACAGATATTGATTATATTGTGTCACCTGTCGCTAATCGAAGTGGCGAGTTTTTTGATAGTCGCAATGGCGATGTGTCATTACCTCAAGATGCTGATGCAAATGGAGCATACAACATTGCACGCAAAGGTATTATGATTATCGAGCAGCTCAAAGTAACCGATAATCCTCAAATAATTAAGTTTGATTTAAGCAATAAACGTTGGTTACAGTTCGCACAGCAAAAATAATATATTGATTGGAGCACTATATTCCTATATCACAGCTCAATGACTTTATATTCTGTCCGTACTCCATATATCTTCATTCGGTATATATGGAGACGGATGAGAATATGTACAAGGCTACGCCTCAACTATCGGGTGGTAATGCGCATAGTGCAACTAACAATAGAAGTTCCACTACTCGCAAAGATGACATAATGGCTCTATTCTCAAAATAGAGGCATATGCAAAACATTTCTCTATGGATGATAGTGTAGTAATTTTTGATGTGTCTGATAATTCCATTATCAAATATGGTAATGCTATTCATCGTGATAGAGATATCGTCTATTTATGATTTCAAACCCGGGTCTATATATAATTGCCATCCCAAACGTTATGAGTTTATTATCAATAATTTATGCAGTGAATTATATCATTTCTTTTACATAGGTGGGGTAATTATATCATACCTATAAACAGTAGTAATTTTGTAATATCAAGTATTTTACATATCTTTGTACCACATTTAGAGGCAATAAAGTCTATTTAATTTCTACTATTGTAGATGTCGAGCAAGTTTTATCGCTATCCCTTTTGGCAATAAAGTCTATTTAATTTCTACTATTGTAGATCGCATCATCGACGCAGCATATTCATACAGGGCTATAAAGCCTATTTAATTTCTACTATTGTAGATGTGCTCCTGCCACCCCATAACCTCGAAGCGTGGCTATAAAGCCTATTTAATTTCTACTATTGTAGATTGTATAACTGCTGTCGTAACATCTTAGTAGGGCTATAAAGCCTATTTAATTTCTACTATTGTAGATTTATCTCTTTTCGTCTGTTATCATAAGACGAAAAGAGGATGGATTCTCGAGGATGGCCGACTCTATGGCTGGTCGCAGTTGAATTTGTTTTATTCATCGCCACAATAACAAAAAAATATATAATGGTGCAGTGGCGATGAATTTTATTTTGTATCTTCGCGGCTGATAATAAAAAAAGAGAATATAAAAAGAATATAATATGGGTAAAATAATACTTACAGGCGACCGTCCCACTGGACGTTTGCATCTTGGACACTATGTAGGCTCGTTGCGCCGTCGTGTCGAGCTACAGAACTCGGGACTCTTTGATAAGATTTTCATTATGATTGCCGACGCACAGGCTCTTACCGACAATGCCGACAACCCCGAGAAAGTGCGTCAAAATATCATTGAGGTTGCTCTCGACTACTTGTCGGTGGGAATAGACCCTACAAAGAGTACAATATTTATTCAGTCACAGGTAGCCGAGCTTTGCGAGCTTGCTTTCTACTATATGAACCTTGTGACAGTATCGCGTCTGCAGCGTAATCCCACAGTAAAGACCGAGATCCAGATGCGTAATTTCGAGACAAGCATTCCTGTAGGATTCTTTACCTATCCCATCAGTCAGGCATCGGATATTACAGCGTTCCGCGCAACAACAGTACCCGCCGGCGAAGACCAGCAACCTATGATTGAGCAGGCACGTGAGATTGCACGTCGTTTCAATGGCATCTATGGCGAGACACTTGTCGAGCCCGAGATTCTTTTGCCCGATAATGCAGCCTGTCTGCGTCTGCCGGGAACCGACGGAAAAGCCAAGATGAGCAAGTCACTCGGTAACTGCATCTATCTTTCTGACACAGCCGAGGAGCTTCGTCAGCACGTAATGGGAATGTACACCGACCCCGACCATCTGCGTGTACAAGACCCCGGTAAGGTAGAGGGCAACACTGTGTTTACCTATCTCGATGCATTCTGCAAGCCCGAGCATTTTGCAGCCTATCTGCCCGATTACCCCAACCTCGATGAGCTTAAAGCACATTACCGTCGTGGTGGATTGGGCGACGTTAAGGTAAAGAGATTCCTCATTGCCATTCTTGAAGAGGAGCTTGCCCCCATACGCGCTCGCCGCAAAGAGTGGGAGCAGAATATCCCCGAGGTCTACCGTCTGCTGAAAGAGGGTAGTGACGCCGCTCGTGCAGTAGCAGCAGATACACTCGCCGATGTTCGTCGAGCAATGAAAATAAACTATTTCGAGGATGCCGAACTCATAGCCGAGCAGGCTCGTAAATTCCGCGCCGAGTAAATACGTTTTAGAATACAAAAAGAGAAAAACGCGGATGTACCATTGCTTTGGTGCATCCGCGTTTTTCTGAAATTCAATTAAAACAGCCTCGTTTTTTCGTTCATCCCCGTTAGGTGGGGCTACAACTACAAAATATCTTTTTGTGCTGTAACGTAAGGCAGATATTTTATAAATAGAGGGATGCAAACAAAACAGATAACCACTGTTACAGCAGCAACAATATAAGCACCACCATTGTCGATAGGGATAAATTGCGCAACAACCAGCTGCACAGGACGATAGATAAGATGGTGTATGCAAAGAGGGATAATGGAGTAACGACCAAAATATGAGATAACGGGCAATCTCTTTACAGCCTTGCACAACATAAGAAGAGCAACGACGCTTGTCAAAGGAAGGAATATAACAGCTAACATATTACCCGAGATTTCACGGTCGTGAAAAAAGAGTATGGGATGAGAATATCTGTCAATAAAATATGCTACTGCAAATAACGCAAATGCAAAAAGAAGATTATAACGGTCGTATCGGCCGGGTAAAAGAATATCGCTGCGTTTAAGCAGATAACCGAAATAGAAGAAAGGCAGACAGACAAAGGCTGCATCTACACAGCAGGGGAGTAATATACCGTTATTATAAAGGAACAATCCGCAACAACCTATGAGAAGCACCGCAGCAGCACGAAGCCACTCATTCTTTATATTCAGATGAATTGCTGCAAAAAGGAGATTATCCAAAAAGATAGCCAACAGAAACCAAAGAGGCCCGTTGAAATACTGTATTTGCGTAAAAACATCGAAAATGCCCTTTGCGTCACTTACAATAAGCCCCGGAAACAGAGCATTGAAGAGATAAAAAAGCAGGTAGCTTGCAATATAAAAAAATAGAAAAGGAATAAGAATCTTATTTGTTTTTCTTATGAGAATATTGGTGAATCCTCCATAATCCTTAAAGAACAATCCCGAGAGAGTGAGATAGAGAGGTGTGCGCATAGCCGAAAGACCGGGATAATCGACCTCTACACCCGAATGTCCCACGATAATGAGCAGTATACATATACCCTTTGCAAGGTCGATAAATTCTATACGTTTTTTAGCCTCAATCATTCCCTTATTCTATTCTGATGCAGCGAATTTAATAATAAAAATCCATATTCCGATAATATTTCTCATTTAGGCTTTAAAGTTTGCAAAAAAAAACGTAATTTCGCAGGTTGAAATAGTAAAAGCATATAAAAGGTATAATAACAATATGAATATATCCTATAATTGGCTAAAAGAGTATGTCGATTTTGACATGACTCCCGAGGAGGTTTCGGCAGCGCTGACCTCAATTGGTTTGGAGACAGACGGAGTAGAAGAGGTGCAGACTATCAAAGGCGGCCTCGAGGGATTGGTTATTGGTGAAGTTCTTACCTGCGTCGACCACCCCGACAGCGACCATCTGCACATAACAACAGTTAACTTGGGCGATGGCAACCCGGTGCAGATTGTGTGCGGCGCTCCCAATGTAGCAGCAGGACAAAAGGTGGTTGTTGCAACTATCGGAACAAAATTGTACGATGGTGACAACTGCTTCACAATAAAGAAAGGTAAAATTCGTGGTGCCGAGTCACACGGTATGATATGTGCCGAGGATGAGATTGGCATTGGAACAAGCCACGATGGAATCATTGTTCTCCCCGACAGCGCAGTGCCCGGAACACCCGCCAAAGAGTACTATAACATAAAGAGCGAGTATGTTATTGGTGTGGATATCACCCCTAATCGTGCCGATGCCTGTTCGCACTACGGTGTTGCACGCGACCTTTATGCCTATACAATGCAGGCTAAGGGTAACAGCGCAATGCATCGTCCCTCGGTAGATGCTTTCAAGGTCGACAATAACGACCTAAACATCGACATCGAGGTACAGAACAGCGAGGCTTGCTTGCGTTATGCCGGTGTTACAGTAAAAGGTGTAACTGTAAAAGAGAGCCCCGAGTGGTTGAAGAATAAATTGCAGATAATAGGTCTGCGCCCTATAAACAACATCGTTGATATTACAAACTACATACTTCACGCCTACGGACAGCCTATGCACTGTTTCGATGCCGACAAAATCAAAGGTGGCAAGGTGGTTGTACGTACAATGCCCGAGGGCACTCCCTTTGTCACACTCGATGGCGAGGAGCGTAAGCTATCGGAGCGCGACCTAATGATTTGTAATGCAGAAGAGCCAATGTGTATTGCCGGAGTATTTGGCGGCCTCGAGTCGGGAACAACCGAAGAGACAAAGAACGTATTCCTCGAGAGTGCCTATTTCCATCCCACCTGGGTGCGTAAGACAGCGCGTCGTCACGGCTTGCAGACCGACTCATCGTTCCGCTTCGAGCGCGGTACCGACCCCAACTGCGTAATATATGCACTTAAGCAGGCAGCAATGCTTATAAAAGAGTTGGCAGGCGGTGAGATTGCTATGGAGATAAAGGATATTTATCCTGCACCTGTTGCCGATTTCCCTGTTGACATCGAGTACAAATACATCAACAACCTCATTGGTGCCGATATTACTCCCGAGACAGTAAAGAGCATCGTATCGTCTCTGGAGATGAAAATAACAAATGAAACAGCCGATGGTCTTTCACTTGCAGTTCCTCCTTATCGCGTAGATGTTCAGCGTCCTTGTGACGTTGTCGAGGATATCCTGCGCATATACGGATATAACAATGTAGAGATTAACACAACTCTGCACTCGTCAATTATAACAAAAGGTGCCGAGGATCGCTCGCACAAATTACAGAATCTTGTTTCGGAGCAGCTTGTAGGATGCGGATTTAACGAGATAATGAACAACTCGCTCACTGCCGCAGCATATTACGACGAGCTCGAGACCTATGCAAGCGCCAACCTTGTGCGCCTTATGAACCCCTTGAGTGCCGACCTTAACGTAATGCGTCAGACACTGCTGTTTGGCGGTCTCGAGAGCATACAGCGCAATGTGAGCCGCAAATACAGCGACCTCTCTTTCTTTGAGTTTGGTAACTGCTACCGCTTCGATGCCGACAAACGTACTGAGGATAAGATTCTGAGCCCCTACAGCGAGGCCTATCATCTTGGTTTGTGGATGACTGGAAACAGCGTCACTGCATCGTGGATTGATGCCGGTCGCCCTGTTACCGTTTATGACCTTAAAGCTGTCGTTGAGCACATCTTCGACCGCCTCGGATTCAAACCTGCGGCACGACTCATAAGCACATTCACCAATGATGTTTTTGCTGCAGGACTCCAGATTCAGGCGCAGAGCAACAAAAAAGTCATTGCACAGTTGGGTGTTCTGCGCAAGAAGGTTACAAAGCGTTTCGACCTTGAGAACGAGGTCTTCTATGCCGATATAAACTGGAGCGAACTGATGCGCGTGATACGTAATGCAAAGGTTGGATACAGCGAGATAAGCAAATATCCTGCAGTGCGCCGCGACCTTGCACTGCTGCTCGATAGCGACGTTACATTTGCACAGGTTGAACAGATTGCACGAGAGACCGAGAAAAAGCTACTTAAAGAGGTTGCATTGTTCGACGTTTATGAGGGCAAGAACCTCGAAGAGGGAAAGAAGAGCTACGCTGTAAGTTTTATTCTGCAAGACGAGAACCAGACACTCAACGACAAGCAGATTGACAAGGTGATGGCACGTCTTATGGAGAACTTCGAGAAACGTTTGGGAGCAAAACAGAGATAAATTCAGACATCAAAATAAGCTTATAAATTTAATAACTTAAATATACTATGGGTAGAGCATTTGAATACCGCAAAGCAGCGAAATTGAAAAGATGGGGCAATATGGCCCGCACATTTACACGTATCGGAAAGCAGATTGCCATTGCTGTAAAGGCAGGCGGTCCCGACCCCGATTCAAACTCGCATCTTAGAGCTATCATCGCCAATGCAAAGCGCGAGAATATGCCTAAGGACAATATCGAGCGTGCGATAAAGAACGCAATGGGTAAAGACCAGAAAGACTACAAGGAGGTAACATATGAGGGATACGGTCCCTTTGGTATTGCAATCTTTGTAGATGCAGCAACCGATAACACCACACGTACCGTTGCCAATGTACGTGCTGCTTTTAACAAGCACGGAGGCTCATTGGGTACATCAGGTAGCCTTGACTTTATGTTCACACAGAAGAGCGTCTTTACATTTACAAAGAAAGATGGTCTCGACATGGACGAACTGATACTTGAACTCATTGATTTTGGTGTAGAGGATGAGTACGATGAGGAGGAGAATGAGATTACAATCTATGGCGACCCCAAATCTTTCGGTGCTATCCAGAAGTGGCTCGAGGAGCAGGGTTACGAGATTACAGGTAGTGAGTTCACACGTATCCCCAACGACCTTAAGGACGTTACCGACGAGCAGCGTGCAACAATCGACAAGATTGTAGAGCGCCTCGAGGAGGATGACGACGTACAGAATGTATATACCAATATGCGTCCTCAGGAGTAATAAGCTCCTATTTTATGAATAAGCGAGGAGGGTGACCCAAAAGTCATTTTACTAAGATAACAACCCCTGTCAGAATTAATTCTGACAGGGGTTGTTATCTTAGTAAAATGACTTTTGGGTCACCCTCCTCGCTTATT
>JAGCKB010000011.1 GCA_017647725.1 Bacteroidaceae bacterium | reverse complement strand
TGAAAAGGTTCCCGTGCTGAAGGAGAATGAGATTTTTCTCTCCGAGTACAAGGCTCGCCTTATCTTTGGCGATAAAAACCCCATCGGTACTAAGGTAAAAGTGCAGGCGATGGATAACTATTACGGCTACGATAAGAGCTTTGTTATTCGCGATGTCTATAAGGTAGAGAATATCTTTGAGGAATTTACTCCTCACGCCATCGTGCCGTTCGAGGAGAAGGCCGATTATTACACTAACAATCTTGGGAATTTGGGGAGTTTCTACGATGTAGTGGTTCGTAAGGGTTATAACATAGAGCAGGCGGTCGAGGAGATTAACAGCCGCTTAAAGCCGTTCGGCGTCGAGGTTATGAGTGTTGGCACTATTCATGATAGATTGTCATATTATTCTAATGCTTTACTTATTCGTTCCATTGTATATGTGATAAGCTCGTTGGTGCTCATCGCCTCGTTGATAGGATTCCTGAAGATGCAGTTGCAGTTGTTTGGTATGCGCAGTCGCGAGGTGGCCTCGCGCCGTGTGCACGGTGCAAGGCGAAAGAGCCTCTTTGTACTCTTCTTCACCGAGGTGGGCATTATTCTTGTGCTCTCTTTTGTGCTGGCGCTGTTTATGTCGGCGTGGCTGACGGAGTATGTCGAAATGAATCTCTCGCAGCATTTCGAGAGGGAGGGTTGGGTGATAGAGGGTGTCGGTGGCTCGCTATTGACCATAATTGCTGTTGTTGCCGTCGTATGCGTGGTTGCAGTGTGGCTCGCTCTTGCGCGCATCCTTAATATGCAGCGGGGAATGGCAGCTGCTCTGCATCGCAGCCGAGGACACGCTATGCGTAACTCTATGCTCGGTGTGCAGCTTGTCGTCGGTCTGCTTTTTCTTAGTGCCACTATGGTGATTGTTCAGGTGGTTGGCTTTACAAAAGAGAAGATGAATGTACCCGATAATGACGATTACTATAAAAAAAGCATTATGATAGAATATACTACATTCTCAACCGATGACTCCTCTTTTGAGCAGTTGAAAGAGGCTGTCGATCACGAGGTCGAGGGCGTAGAAAACAGCTTCATTGCAACTACAAGCTACTGCACAATAAAGGGGCTTAGTGATAATCCCGAGCTTGCTGCAAAATATGGTAACTATCATCGTACACACTTTTTTGAAAATGATGATTTTATAGATTTTTGGCAGTTGTCGGTCAATTGGATGCGTCCCGAGCTAAAGGGAAAATCATATATCCTGCTGGGTGAGGAACTATATAAAAAACTTGATGAGGTTGGGCTTTTGCAAAGTGGTACGCTTGAATTTGAATACGATCCACCTTTGCCAATTGCAGGAACCTATAAGAATTTCCCTTATAGCAAAAATAGTTCGGAACTTATTTACGTGCACAGTCCTATTGATTTTCTTGGCAAAGAGTTGATTGTCGTGCCGCGCAAGGGCGAGTATGCCAATGTCTATGATGATATTAAGGCGGCAATGCAACGTATCGACCCCACGCTTGTGAAGCCCAAAATTTTCAATCTGCGCGAGAAGATGGCCGAGGAGGTTCACGGCACCGAGAATGTGGAGCGTGGTGCGTGGTTGCTCTCGTGCATCAGCTTTATGATCTGTATTCTTGGAATATACAGCTCAATCTCGCTCGACGTGCGCTCGCGTATGAAAGAGGTGGCAGTGCGCAAGGTACACGGTGCCAAAAGACGCGATATTGCGTTACTCTTTGCACGTCTGTATCTTTGGCTCTTCGGGGTGGCGATTGTGGTTACTCTCCCGCTTGTAATTCTGTTCGGTGATTTTATGAGTGAGATGTATGAGCCTATGATTCCCGAAGGCCGAGAAGTAGCGCCAATAACCGCCTTTGTAACAGCTCTGCTTACAATACTTTTTGTGGTGGCGCTGATTGTGGGTTATCACATCCGCAAGGTGATGAGGCTAAACCCATCGGACATCATCGCAAAGGAATAAATTTAAGTCAACATAAACATAAGTGTGTGAATAACCTTGCCCGTGAGGGTAGGGTTATTCTGTTTGTTAACAAAAATATCGCACTTTATTTTGTGGGGTAAAAGATATTGCCTATCTTGCATAATTATTTCATTGGATAGCGAAAAACATATATAAACCATTATGAGCAAAGTTAAAATTTCAACTACATTGGGCGATATTACAGTGCGCCTGTACGACGAGACACCTATTCATCGCGATAACTTCCTTAAGCTTGCAGCCGAGGGTTATTTCAATGGTACGCTGTTTCATCGCGTTATAAAGGATTTTATGATTCAGGGTGGCGACCCCGACAGCAAGGGTGCTCCTGCCGGCAAAAGCTTGGGTACCGGTGGCCCCGATTACACTCTCCCTGCCGAGATTATGGCCGATACTTTGTTCCACAAGCGTGGCGCACTTAGTGCCGCACGTTTGGGCGACGAGGTGAACCCCAAGAAAGAGAGTAGCGGAAGCCAATTTTATATTGTGTGGGGTAAGGTGTATAAGGCTCCCGAGCTTAAGCAACTCGAGCGTCAGATGGAGATGCAGCAGGAGCAGACAATCTTCAATGCACTTGCTATGGAGCATCGCGACGAGATTATGAACCTGCGTCGCAACCGCGACCGCGACGGACTTATGGCGCTGCAAGAGAAACTTGGAAACTTGGCAATAGAGAAGAGCCGTGCGATGGGACGTCCTTCGTTCACTCCCGAGCAGAGTGAGGCCTATACAACCATTGGCGGTACTCCTTTCTTAGATGGACAATACACTGTATTCGGTGAGGTAGAGGAGGGGCTCGATGTAGTCGAGGCTATCCAAAAGGTGGAGACAGGTGCGGGAGACCGTCCAAAAACAGATGTTGTTATGAACGTAACAGTAATAGAGTAATAAGCAGAAAACAAAAACTACTAACTATAAATAATTTAACTATGAAAAAGAATTTTATTGCGTTGATTATGTTGCTGGTGGCTGCTGTGACAGTCTCGGCACAGGCAAAAAAAGTTGAGGTTCCTACTCCAAGCATCGTACCTCTGCCCACTCAGATGGTTACCGGTTCGGGTGTGTTCACTCTCACAAATGACACGCGTATTGTAACTCAGTTCGACGAGAAGGAGATTAAGTATGTCAAGAATGCTCTTAACGAGATTATGGTCGATGTGTTCGGTAAGGAGCTCAAGAGTGCCTCTAAGGTAAAGGATGGCAAATATATCGTTATTAAAAAAGATGCTACTCTTAACGGTACCGACGAGGGCTATACATTGGATATTAACAAGGATGGTATCGTAATTACTGCTAAGGCTGCTGCCGGTGCTTTCTATGCTGTTCAGACACTGCGTCAGATTGTTCCCATTCAGGCTTACGAGACTACCATCGACCTGGAAAAGGTTAATCTGCCTATCGTAAATATCAAGGATAGCCCCAGCCTCGCTTATCGTGGCTTTATGCTCGACTGCTCACGTCACTTCTGGAATGTAGAGACTGTTAAGGAGATGATTGACATCTTGGCTATGCATAAGATGAACCGTTTCCGCTGGCATCTTACCGAGGACCAGGGTTGGAGAATTGAGATTAAGAAATACCCCTTGCTTACCCAAATCGGTAGCTTGCGCGAGCAGACAACAACAGGCCACAACGTAGGTATGGATGGTATTCCTTACGGTGGTTACTACACCCAGAAAGATGTCAAGGAGATTGTGAAATATGCTCAGGAGCGTTTCATCACAGTTATCCCCGAGATTGAGATTCCCGGTCACTCTCTTGGTGCGCTCAGCGCTTATCCTTGGCTTGGTTGTCGTGGCGAGGAGGGTAACTACAAGACTTGGAGCAACTGGGGTGTATCGCCCGACATCGTTTGCGCAGGTAAGGAGTCGTCGTTCCAATTCTGGTACGATGTTCTCGAGGAGGTACTCGAGCTATTCCCCTCGGAGTATATTCACATTGGTGGCGATGAGTCGCCCCGCGATGCTTGGAAGGTGTGCGACCTTTGCCAGAAACGTATCAAGGAGAATGGTCTTAAGAATGAGGCCGAGCTTCAGTCGTATGTAACACACAGAATAGAAGAGTTCCTTAACAGTCGCGGACGTAAGCTCATCGGTTGGGACGAGATTCTCGAAGGTGGCGTAAGCAAGAGCGCAACCATTATGTCGTGGCGTGGTGCCGAGGGTGGTATCAAAGCTGCTAAGAGTGGTAATATGGCTATTATGACTCCTAACGGTCACTGCTACCTCGACTATTTCCAAACTACCGACCGCAAGGACGAGCACGAGGGTATCGGTGGTTACGTTCCTTTGAGAAAGGCTTATGCACTTAATCCTTACGACCAGCTTTCACCCAATGAGCAGAAATATATTATGGGTGTGCAGTGTAACCTATGGACCGAGTATATTCCCACACGTATGCAGTTGCAGTATCAGGTTCTTCCCCGTCTGAGCGCTATTGCCGAGATTGGTTGGACCAATCCCAATCCTAAGGATAAAGATGTTGAGGGATTCCTCACTCGTGCAAAAGAGCTCTCTCGCTACTATTATGTTTATGGTTACAACTTCGGTAAACACTTCTTCGAGGATGGTGTTCAAGAGGGTTGGTAATTTCAGAGTATTAGCAAAAACAAAAATGCGTGTACCCCGCGGGGTATACGCATTTTTGTTTTTTAAGCAGGGCCTACCTAACCTCCCCAAAGGGGAGGGATTGGAAACAGCCAATTAATTGCTTTTATTGGTGTCCGATAAAAGTTTTTCAGTCTCTCATTTAGGCTTATTTACTAAATTCAGCCTTTCATTGTTATTTTTCTCCTACTTTTCGTGCCGACGAAAAGTAGGCAAAAGGCTCTGCGCACGGAAAATCTTAACGTAAAATGCTCACGATGTTTTTTGGGTGCTGCGGAACTCGCTTCGCTCAAAC
>JAGCKB010000161.1 GCA_017647725.1 Bacteroidaceae bacterium | reverse complement strand
TGTTTATTTATTTTTAAAGGGCGCATAGCGGGCTATGTAACCGCAAAAAAGAAAGAAACAGGCATTATTGAACATAAAAAACGGCGAAACTATCAGCTTCTGTAAGAAAATATTTTTTAGAAATTTAAACAGCTTCTTATTTATTGTGCCGACTCTAACTCTTTTAAGGCGTTGATGAGACGGTCATTGTCTTTTTGGTCGCGTACAGCTATGCGCATATACGGCTTATCTTGAAGGCCTGCTTTTCCCGAGCAGTCGCGCATTAGAATGTTATAGTTCTTAAGCATTTTCAGTACAAGTCCGTTTGCGGTATATGGTGTTTTTACCTCAACCAAAAAGTAGTTGGCCTGCGATGGTATTACCCGTAGGAAAGGTATTTCGCATAGTAGTTTATAGAATCGGTTACGCTCTTCTATGAAACGTTCGCAGGCGCGTTTATACTCTTTTTCATATTTATTGAATATCTGCATAAAGAATTCGGCAAACGAGTTGATATTCCAAATGCTTACATTCTGTTTTATTTTCGAGATTATCTCTTTATCGGCCGAGCAGAGTATGCCTAAGCGTATTCCGGGAACACCGTAGCTCTTGCTTATGGATTTCATAACCATCATACGGGGGTAGTTCTCGAGTATGTGGTCGTGAAGCAGTGTGTTCTGCTCCCACTCTTCGCTGAAATCGACAAAACTCTCGTCGACTATAAGTCGGATTCCTCTATTCTCGCACCAAGAGGCAAGATTTAAAATCTCATCTTTGGGAATGAAATTTCCCGATGGATTGTCGGGGTTTATGAGTAGTATGTTGTCGGCGTGGTTCTTATCGAAGAATTCCATCAGCTCTTGTGCTGTGTATTGGAATTCGTCGTTTTGTGGTATAAATGTTACAAGTGAACCTTTCTCGCGGCGGTTGGGGTACTCCTCAAAGGTGGGACGTGTTATTCCTACAGTGCCGGGGAGCAGTTCCATAAGTGCTTTGATTAGTTCGGCTGCTCCGTTGCCGGGTACTATATATTCCTCGTTTATTCCCCAACATTTGCTGGCAAGCAGTGTATTTACTTTCATTCCCGAGGGGTACTCGGTTATGAGGGTGCCGAAATTGGCTTGCATCTCGTCTATTATCTTTGAACTTCCAAAATAGGGATTGACGAGATAACAGAAATCTAACATTTTAGGGAAGCGCCAATAGCCGCCGAATCGGCCATAGTATTTGCGCAGAATGTCTTTCTCCTCGGCAAACAGCGCCTCGGCTATATCAAGGTCTTGCTTGTCGTCTATCTCGTACCATTTTTCGTTTGTTATGGGTAGAGCTTTCAGCTCGTTGCTGTTGAGGAATGTTATTATGCGCAGTACATTCTCGTAGTACTCGTTGTTACCCACTGCTTTAGTGTAGGCTTCGAGGAAGGGAATATATTTGGTTTTGCTGAACTCTTTAGAGAGCTTGTATATGTTTATGGTCTTGTAATATTTATCTTTCTGACTGTAGTCGAACGCATCCTTTGGTACAAAATTAATGATATTGTTATCGCTATCGATGCACACCATAGTACCGTCCATCCAACTCTCGTACTTTGCAACAAGGGCGAGGTTGGGGTAGGGGTTTCCAACGATTAGTTCGAACATTTTGTCATCAAAGATAAGGTCGCTCTCGATTAATAAGGTATCGTCCTCTTGCATCTGCTTCTTGGCAAGAGCAAGTGAGTATATGTTGTTTGTCCTGTCGTATATCGGGTTTTTTATATACTCAATTTTTATTCCCTGATATTCGCTCCCGACGTGGGCGACCACTTTCTCTCCCTCATAGCCTATGACAATGACTATTCTGCTGAGAGATAGCTTTGATAGCTGTCCTAATAGACGGTCGATGAGACGTGTACCGTTTACCTGCACCATACATTTTGTATTTTGCTTGGTAAACTCGCCAAGGCGGCGCCCCATTCCTGCTGCTAGAATTATTGCTTGCACTTATATGTAATTGTTTGTAGTCTTATTATATAAGTTTGCATATACCAATTGGGAAATTGGTATATGCAAACTCTTAATCATTGGTATGATGAATATTATTACAGTTTTGTACTATCCGAGTTGTCCGACTCTTCATCGCTGTAATATCCATAACCGTGGCTGTAACCATATCCGTAACCATAGCTGTATCCGTAACGATATCCGTAACGATAGCCATAGCGTCCACTGTAACGTCCGCCCTTGTCTTCGATACCGTTGATAATGAGGCTGATGCTCTTGAAACGCTCCTCCTTAACAAGATTTTCAATTTCGGGCACCATGCTGCGCTCCAAAAGACCACTGCGGACAACAAACATTGTGCGGTCGGCCGATTTCTCAATGATGCTTGTATCGGCTACAATATCAATAGGAGGACAGTCGATTATTACATAGTCGTATTTACTGCGTGACGACTCGACCAATGTGTTGAATCGTGGGTTTTCGAGCAACTCGGTGGGGTTGGGAGGTATTGTTCCTACGGGAATTACTTCGAGACCGGGGAATACTTCGCTCTTTATCTTGCAGTTCTCTATGTTCTCTTCAAGTCCTGCAAGGTAGTTGCTGAGGCCAACCTTAGGAGCATTGACAAATGTACTTAGTGATGCGTGGCGCATATCACCGTCGATGAGTAATACTCGTTTTCCCTTTAGTGCCATTGATGCTCCCAAGTTCATCGTAATGAACGATTTACCGCTACCTGGGTTGAATGATGTTATTATGATAACGTGCTGGTCGTTATCTTTTACCATAAAGTCGATGTTGGTACGCATTACGCGGAAAGCCTCGTTTATTATATTACGGCTTCCGTTCTTGACAACAATCTTAAGCTTTTCACTCTGCTTTCTCCAAGGTAGCTGACGCTTACGACGATAAGCAAGGGGAATTTCTCCTATTATAGAGATATCTATGCCTTCGAGGTCTTTGCGACTGCGAATCTTGGTGTCAAGGAATTCACGGGCAATCAGCAAGCCAATGGGAATGATAAGTGCAATGGCAAAGGCAAACATATATGTCTTCTTCTTGTTGGGACCAATTGCGCTTAAACCACCGGTCGGAGGTGTTACAATACGTGTGTTATAGGCTGTAAATGCCTTAGAGAGTTCGTTCTCTTCACGTTTCTGCAAAAGGAAAAGGTATAGCTGCTCCTTAACGGTTTGATTACGTCCCTCTGCTGTGAGGAATTTTGACTGCGCAGGATTCTTTGCCAATAGGTCTTTAGTGTTCTCTCTCTCTTGCTCTAAAGTTTTTATCTGTGTCTTAAGGGTATTAATAAGGTTGCTTACCGAACTTATAATACCGTCGCGAACCGAACTCAAATATTGGTCAAGCTCAATGACAAGTGGGTTGTTCTCGCTACTATTCGACACAAGATTATTGCGCTGTAGTATGGCAAGATTGTATTTGTCAATCTGGCTGCTTACGCCCGAATTCTTTAGCTGCAATGCCGGAAGCACCTGATTCTTGGTCTTGTTGTCGGCCAGATAATCCAAAATAAAATTAGATATGGCAAGCTCGTTGTTAAGATCTATAATTTGGGTGCTTATCTTTTGATTCTGACTCATATACATTGATGTGGCAGAATTTATGTCGGGCAATAGATTCTGGCTCTTGTATGTCGATATTATGCTATCTACATTCTCAAGTTCAAGGGCAATGTCTTCGAGACGGTCATTGATGAAGATAGAGGTGTGCTCGGCAAGCTGGTTCTTGTCGGCAATCCATCTTTCGTTATATACCTCGATAACTGTTCTCAGAACATCTTCGGCACGTTTGGTCGATAGGTCGACCATTGATACTGTTATAATATCGGCCTCTTTGTCTTTTAGACTGAACGATAGTTTTGCACCATAGCTGTTGGCTGTGCCATAGAGTCCTCGGCGAGTAACATATATTACCTGCTCTTCGTCACTCTCTTTGTAATAGGGTGTAGATGCAATTACTATTTGACGTCCGAATGGGGTGTCTATAGTGTCGCCACCTGTTGCATCTGATTTAAAGGTCGAGAGATGTCCCTTTTTCTCTGTTTCCGGGTCTATCTCGTACTCCTCGGAACCGTATGCATAGTTGAATTCGTTAATGGTGTAACTGCCATCGGGCTTCAGTGTTACCTTGAATGATGCAAACGCATTGTCGGGGATACCTACTATCTTGGCCGTGAATGGTAGTTCGTTGCCATAAAGTACTTTGTTGTAGAAGAGACCTTTACGCTCGTAGTTCATATCAAGGTTCAGGCGGTTCACTACCTCGTATATGTTCGAGGGTGACTGCAAGGCGTATATCTCATTGTAGACGGTTGTGTTA
>JAGCKB010000160.1 GCA_017647725.1 Bacteroidaceae bacterium | reverse complement strand
GGCACTGCAACCTGCAATGCACCGTTCCAAGTGTTAGAGTCGTCCATACCCATCTTGAAACTACCCATACTTGTCTTAATCTCGGCAACCTTAATATTATACGAGATTGTTCCATCGATAGATACTGTTGGCAACAGATTCTGCCAAGCTTCGCGTTTAGATACCTCTTTGAGCTGTATCTCCTGCTCGGCTACTTTCATCGTGGGATTCTCGCTCAATGCAAGCTCGATGGCTTTGTCGAGCGTAAGATGCATTGTGGGATTGCCTTCTTGTGCGTATGTCAGCGTTACAAGCGCCAACATTGCAATCAATGTCTTAAATCGCATTTTAATGTTCATAAATACTTTATTTATTGTTTGTTCTCCTTTTTGTTAAGTTTATCGATAAATTCTTCAATAATCTTTTGTCCTTTTTCAGTTGCTATCCCTCGCAGATAGAAAAGGATGAATGCTTTTCCAAGCTCCTCGGGCGACTGGTTCTCGAACTGTTGCTCAAGTGTGATGAGTTTAAGGTCGTGATGAAGAATATAAGTGAGTACATCAAGGTTTATATCTTCTCGAAACAGTCCCTCAGCTATACCTTGGCGCATAAGATGTCTGAATTTATGCTGGTTCAGACGTTCACGTCGGTCGTTGTTTTGCTTAATTTCGGGCAGTTTCTGAAGGTCTATGAAAAATTGCTTGTTCACTCTGTTCATTATTGCGCAATAAACCTCGTACATTGTTAGAATTACGTCGAGTGTGTTGCGAGAGTTTGCACGCAGATGTTCAAGGACTTTATCTGACGTGTAACGATGCAGATGTACTAAACAGGTTCTGAGTAGCTGGTCTTTATCGGCAAAATGCTCATATATGGTACGCTTCGATACACCTAATTCGTGGGCAATGTCGTTCATACGCACACATTTTATGCCTCTGGTCAGAAAAAGCTTACTTGCTCCTTCTATTATGCGATGATGAACGTTGCTGCTGTTGTCACCATTATCGTTATTTTTTTGCGTCATATTTTTGCAGCATTATTTTAATTCTACTATATCTTTTTGCGTTGCAAAGTTACAAAGAAAACTTTTCTCAGACAAAAAGTTTTCCATATTTAAATGCCATATTAAGGTTTTTTAGTAATAAATTAAGTGAATCCAAGACGTTTGCTGCTTAATCCAGAAAATAGCAGTTTTTCTTTGTTGAAATTTCAGTTGTCAAAGGGCAAAATATTTCAAAGTATTGTATTTGTAATTTCTCTTTATAAAGAGTTGATTCCTTATATCGTGGTGTCGGTTTGTGGAAAATTTGTCTTTTACAATGTGTAATTTTATTTCAAAAATGTTCGTTTTTGCCGATAATTTAAATGTCAGTTTTTTATGTTTTTTGGTGAAAAAATGATTTAAAATACCGAAATAACTTTGTACTTTTGCGGCCGTTTTACTCTGTTCTTGGGTAGAAAATATTATTATGGGTACCGACACTAAGAAGAACTATATACTTTTTTTCCTTCTTTTTGTATGTGCGTTTGTTGCATATTCACAAGAGGATGGTACGCGAGTACGTAAATACTTGCGTGCAGGTGATGAGTATGTTGGTTCCGATACGATTGGTACGCATATTCGTATGAATAAGCGTCATATCGATGTAGCTCTGTTCTTTCGATTCGACAAGCACTACCTCGATATAAATTATATGAACAATGAAAAGCAGTTGAGTAACTTTAAGCATAAGATTGACTCAATAGGCTTTTCAAATATCGATTCTATTGTTATTGTATCGCAGTCGTCGCCCGAGGGAGCTTTCAGACATAATATCAACCTCTCCCGTAACAGAGCAAAGACTATGCGTAAATATGTGCTCGATAACTATCCCGAGTTGTCCGACCGTTTATATGTGCATCCCGACGGAGAGTCGTGGCTACAATTAAGGGAGTATGTCAAGAAAGATACCCTTATGAAGAAATCGACTATAGAGAGGGTGCTTTCTGTAATTGATGCCGATGTAACAATAGAGACAAAGAAGTGGCGTATGGAGCAACTGCCGGTATATCGTTATCTGCTTAAAACATACTATCCACGTATAAGAAACTCGGTATTCTGTATCATCTATTATAGTGAGACGGATATTTTGCCCGAGCCTGTTCTTGACGGGTATGAATACGTTGTAGCTGCTCCCGATTCAATACCTTTTATAGCTGTCAGTGAATCGGATTGGACACGCCGACTGCATATAAAAAGCAATGCCATAGGTCTTGGACTGAGTATGGCAAATATCGCGGCCGAGATTGATATAGCAAAGCACTGGTCTTTTACATTGCCGATATATTACACGGCATTGGATTATTTCACAAGTACAGTGAAGTTCAGAACCTTTGCCATTCAGCCCGAGTTACGCTATTGGTTAAATGAAGACAATGACGGTTTTTTTGCAGGAGCCCACTTTGGCTTGGCCTATTATAATTTTGCTTTTGATGGGAAATACCGCTATCAGGATCACAATGGTCACACACCTGCATTAGGTGGTGGTGTTGCCCTGGGTTACCGTATTCCAATCGGGGATAATGGTCGTTGGCGCTTGGAGTTTTCTTTGGGTGCAGGAGCCTATCCTTTGCACTATGATAAGTTTCATAATGCCGACAATACAAAGGATGGTCTGTTGATTGAGAGTGTAAAAAAGACCTATTGTGGCATAGACCAGGCTGCTGTCTCACTCACCTATTCGCTTGACTTTAAAAAGAAAGGAGGCAAGTGATGAAGAAAGTGATGCTGTTATTGAACCTGCTATTGCTGGTGGCATGTGATATTCATCAATGGCCCGATAAGACCGATTATGTGAAACTACATCTCTCGCTGAACTACGAAACCGGGATGAGAGAGTGGGAGAATATTTATACCAATACAAAGGTTATAGAGCAAGGCTTCGGGAAAGAGTATGATAATCACCTGAGCGACGGAAAGATACGTTATATTATACGCACCTATCCTCTCTCGGCAAAGAAGCACTCGGCCGACAACTATGTCCAGGAGTTTGTCTTTACCAAAGATATATCGTTGGGCTACAACCACGAGCTGCTGCTTGATGTTCTTCCCGGCGACTATAGCATTATGGTGTGGTCGGACTTGATAAAGACCGACGGCGATACTCATTTTTATGATGCCTCCGATTTCTCGGGAATCGCCTTGCAAGGAAGATATGTTGCCGACAGCGATTATCGCGATGCCTTCAAGGGGGTAAACAGCATATCCCTTGTGGCCGACATCGTCGAGCGTCTGCCCGATACGCTTGCCATTACGATGCAGC
>JAGCKB010000159.1 GCA_017647725.1 Bacteroidaceae bacterium | reverse complement strand
GAGCATAATGCTATCGCGACGTTCACCATCTTGAAGTATGTCGAGGCGGGTTCCTTCGAGATGGTATTGAGGCAATTGGTTGCGCACATTCTCTAAAACTGCTTGTGGTATGTGGTTGCCGATGTAAACAGCTTGTATGGTGCGGTGGGCATAATCGACCTGTTTTTCAATTATATGAGCTCCGCTAAAGTGCAGTTCCTGGGCAATGAAATTCTCGGCATTTTGTGTGTAGATGCTCTTGCGTACAATGTTATATGTGAGCACTACCGATGGCAATAAGGTTATTGTAGATATTATTATAAGCATTCTCTTTACATTGCGTTCGTGTTGTTTGTCGGCAAAAACCTTTGGCGAGAATTTAAGGATGCGCGCTCCAAGATAGGTGGATATAGCAATGAATACCGAGATTATGAAAAAAAGATAGAGGGCGCCAAAGGCTAAGAGCCATCGTCCTGTTGCAATGCATCAACCAACGGTACAGAGTGGTGGTAATAGAGCTGTGGATATTGCTACACCAACGATTACCTGTATGCGGTTGCCTGTGCTGCTTAATGCCAAAAAACCTGCTGCCCCACCTATGAATGCAACAATGACGTCGTACATTGTGGGTGAGGTGCGTGAGAGTAGTTCCGATTGCGCTTCGCTCAGTGGCGATATCCAAAAATAGATTGTGGCGGCGAACACTGCAAATAGAGATGCTGTAAAAAGGTTGCGCAGGGAGCGTTTCATAAGCTCCATATCATTTATTCCCACAGCAAGGCCTGTGCCTATAATAGGTCCCATAAGGGGTGATATGAGCATTGCGCCGAAAATCATATGCACCGAGTCGATGTTGAGTCCGATAGAAGCTATCTGCACAGCAAAAATGAGTATCCACAGTGTAACACCGCGAAACTCAACGGCGCAGCGAACGTTGTCGATGACGGTGCTCTCGTTCTCTTTGTCGGGGGTTAGGTCGAGTCTCTCTTTTAGCTCGTTATACAGTATCTTAACTACATTCATCGCTCTCTTTTCAAACGGGGTGGTACCTCATTTGAAAAAACGATTTACGAAAGGAATTTGTTTCAGTGGTAGGTCTTTCTTTATAAAGTAGGCAAGGTAAACTATCATCAACAGTGTGTTGAATGCAATCTTTCCCCAAGTGTTTTCAATGGGGATAATGTAGGAGATACCATAAAGCAGTGCTGCTAACAGGACGTATGTACCAATCTCTTTAAGGTTGTAACAGATGGGATTGCGGCGCTGTCCTACAATATAGGAGAGGAGCATTGCTACAAAATATCCGGCGAATGATGCAATGGCGCAGGCCATATACCCGTATTGTGGTACGAAGATAATGTTTATGGCAAAGATAATAGCACAACCGCTGAATGAGAAGATTGCTCCCCACCAGGTCTCGCTATTTAGTTTGTACCAGAAAGATAGGTTGAAGCTTATTCCCATAAATATCTCGGCCATCATAACAAAGGGTACTACTTTTAGTCCTTCCCAATATCCGGGGGCTATGAGATGGCGCAGAATATCCATATAGAATACGACTGCCAGGAATGCCATTATTGCTACTGCAATAAAATATTTCATTGCTTTGGCATATAGCTCTTTGCTCTCTTTTTGGTTACTGTTGCCAAAGACAAACGGTTCGTAGGCATAGCGGAAGGCTTGCATTATCATTGCCATAATGGCTGCTACCTTTACCACAGCGCCGTATATGGCGAGTTCCACATCGCCGCGCTCTTCGGGAACAAGCCATTTGTATATTATCTTGTCAGCGTGTAGGTTCAGAATACCAGCAAGGCTAAGCAGTAGCAGCGGCCACGAATAGGAGAGCATAGAGCGTAGCATCCTAACATCGGCGGTGGGACGATATAGTTTAAGTTCAGGGATAAAGAATAGTGTTATCGAGGATGTGCATATAAGGTTAATGAGGAATATGTAATATGCCTGATTGTTGGGGTCGTAGTACCCTTGCACAAGGTGAGGGTGCTCTTTGTTGAGCCAGGGCAGTAGCAGAAAGGCTACAAGGTTCATTGCTATGCTCATTGTTATGAACAGTAGCTTCAGACAGGCAAATTTCCACGGACGCTTGCTGTATCGTATATACCCAAAAAGTATAGCTTGTATTGCATCAAGTGATACTACAACAGCCATCATTGTGACAAACTCGGGGTGGTCGCTGTAGTCGAGTGCCGAGGCTATCGAGTCGATATTCGTGAAAATGGCAAGCAGAAAAAGGGCGCACAGTGCACCTATTACCTGCAACGACATCGAGAATACCTTTTGTGCATTTGCACCGCTGTTATTGGCAAATTTAAAGAAGGTTGTCTCGAAACCGAATGTGAGCAGAGCTAATAGCAGTGCTACCCAGGAATATACGTTGGTAACGATACCATAGTTACCCGACTCGGCTGTCATCGAGTAGGTGTATAGTGGTACCAGCAGATAGTTGAGGAATCGTCCTACTATGCTGCTGAGGCCATATATTACGGTGTCTTTAAGAAGTGTTTGTAGCTTTGCCATTGCTGCTGCTTTTTTTATATCGAGTAAAAAACGATATACTTTCTGTATAAAATAAATTTAGAAAAGTGTTCCCTCGGTACCGTAGCGGCTGCGACCAAGATGTTTATACGCAAGGTCGGTTACTTCGCGTCCTCGGGGGGTGCGTTTTAGAAATCCCTCTTTTATGAGATAGGGTTCGTACACTTCTTCTATTGTTCCTGCATCTTCACTTAATGCGGTGGCTATTGTGCCTATTCCCACCGGGCCGCCTTTGAACTTGTCGATGATGGTACATAGAATCTTGTTGTCAATCTCGTCGAGACCGAATTTGTCG
Source organism: Bacteroidaceae bacterium (assembly GCA_017647725.1). Taxonomy (GTDB): domain Bacteria; phylum Bacteroidota; class Bacteroidia; order Bacteroidales; family Bacteroidaceae; genus HGM04593. The sequence goes on along the minus strand of JAGCKB010000159.1, from coordinate 12,711 downwards.
ATATTCAGTGCTTCGAGTGCCAGCTTGGCTATTGAGTTTGTTATGTGTCCGTTACCCATTACCTGTGCAAAATCGCGTACTCGGCGCAGCAGGGCATTGGCGATACGGGGTGTTCCTCGGCTGCGGCGTGCAATTTCGTATGTCGCCTCTTCGTCGAAGGATACTTTCAGAATTTGTGCCGAGCGGGCGATGATGCCGGCAAGTGTCTTGCTGTCGTAATACTCGAGGTGCATATTTATTCCGAATCGGGCGCGCAGGGGAGCTGTCAGCAGTCCGCTGCGTGTTGTGGCGCCAATGAGGGTAAAGGGACTGAGGTCTATCTGGATAGAGCGAGCCGAGGGGCCTTTGTCTATCAGAATATCTATACGGTAGTCCTCCATTGCCGAATAGAGGTACTCCTCGACAATGGGCGAGAGACGGTGTATCTCGTCGATGAAAAGGACATCATTGGGTTCAAGTGAGGTGAGGATGCCTGCGAGGTCGCCGGGTTTGTCGAGCACGGGACCCGAGGTTACTTTGAATCCTACTCCCAATTCGTTGGCTATAATATTGCTTAGCGTGGTCTTTCCCAATCCGGGAGGGCCGTGCAGAAGTACGTGGTCGAGTGACTCGCCACGCATCTTGGCTGCCTGTACAAAGATGCCGAGGTTGCTCACAATCTTCTCTTGTCCGCTGAAATCGCTGAAAGAGAGTGGGCGTAGAGCGTTTTCGAACTCTTTGTCGCTGTGTTTGCCTCGTATGTCAAATTCCGAACTCATATTTTTGTTTTTAGAAACTTCTTATTTTTAATTCGCGAAGATAGTGTAAAAAATGTGTGTTACACATTTTTTTGTTCTTATTTTACCAACGGGGTTGTATCATTGCGATACAACCCCGTTGGTAAAATTTATGTTGCAGGTTATATTATTTAACCAGCTTTTTTTTCCCATCCTGTATGTAAATGCCTGCAGAGGTTGTGTTATCAACAGCGCGTCCGCTAAGGTCATAAGTTATTTTTTCTTTTTTTTTTCGGCCTTCACATTTTTGATGGCTGTGGGAACTGCGCTATTGGTGGCAATATCAATGTCGATAGATGCGGGGAAGAGACGCTCGGGGTCGTAGTAGATGGCGCAGCTCTCGACCATTGCCTTAAGACTTGTTCCTACCATTCCGTTGAAAATCTCTTTGCCATTGAGGATGACCTTTACGGGCTTTGTGAGGTCGAACATCTTCTCGTTCAGATAGATGGTGACATTGCCGCGAGTAGCATCGGTATATTTCTTTGCAAAGAGCATAGGAATACCGCCCTTAGAGAATGTGGTGGTGTAACGTACTCTTTTTACATTAAGCTCTATGGTGTTGTCCTCCATCGTTACCTCGAAGCAACTGCGTATGCTGGCGCTTGACGATGGGTCTACGTTTACCTTAAGGTTGTAGAATCCTTCGCGCTTGCGACCGTACATATCGTAGTTCTCCCAATAGAAATATTTGGGGTGGGGGTTACGTGTGAACTTAGCCAACCAGGGTGTTGTGGGGTTGTAGTCGATGCCGTGTCCGTAACCGGGGATAAGTTCGATGAAGTGGTTGTAGTATCCGGGATGTATTGCTGCGAGGCTGTCGGCTGCATCAAGGGCGCTCTGTGTGCAGATGTTACGACCGAATCCATCGTCAAGGGCACCGGTGCGCAGAGAGAATGCAATGTTGGCTACATTCTCCATTGGGGCATTCATAAGAGGCTCGCCACCTGCCATAGGGCCTGCTCCTGCAAGGTAGTCGGCATAGAAAGAGGCAAGGCGCTGGCTGCCGTAACCACCCTCTGAGATTCCAAAGAAGTAGATGCGGTTGGCATCAATGGTGTCGTTGAGGAATGCTAAACGAAGAAGTTTCTCCCACGCCCACTGCTTCGACTGTATAGCCCAACGGTAATATTCGCCTGTGTTAGGAATCTGGGGAACCATATAAACTGCGGGGCTGTAGAAACGGCGCAGTGAAAAGCCTATACCATTCTCCCACTCTCTATTCTTGTCGCCCGAGCCGTGCATATATAGGAAAAGAGGAAGCTTGCCCTCGACCTTGTCCAATGTGTTTATACCCAAATAGTAGGGCATAACTGCGTTAGGTTCGAGATTGGCCGGGAGTCTCCACTTGCCCGTTTTTCTCTCCTCTAACGGTGCAAGAGGGATGAGTTTCTCCTCGTTGAACTCTTCGACAGAGTTTTTCCAAACGTTCCACACTGCGGCGCGTGTCTCCTCTATCGCGTCAATATCAATTTTGGCATCTTTCTCAAAGTTGCCTCTACTCTCGGCTAAAGAGCTTGCAAAGTAACTCTTAATGGCTTCCTTGTTCTTCTTAACAACCTTGCTCGATTGTGCTGATACAGAAGCTGCTGCCAAAAGCAGCATAATGCAGGTAAATACTTTTTTCATATTTCGTAAATTTTTTGTTTCTATTGGAAACTTTTGAATTGTGGTTTGCAAAATAACACATTTTATCTCAAAAGATATACATTTTATCTATAAATGTGTTTTTAAAAGTTGATTTTTGGGTTAATATACTCTGATTGTCAAGAAAAAGTTATAATTTTGCACGCTTTTTAAGATTTTTTAATCTCTATTCTTGAATGTAGACGTTCTTGTTGTTCGATGTTCGGAATAATCACAAAAAATATTCATATATATACTAAAAGATGAAAAAAAGAGTGTTTCTTTTATTTGTCTTGCTCGGTACTGTGACTATGCAGACTCTATTTGCACAGAGTTTTCAGGTGCGTGGTCGTGTTTTCTCGAGTGAGGACAATGAGCCTCTTGTGGGCGTTGGAGTTATGCAGGAGGGTACATCGAATGGTGTTCCAACTGACATTGACGGCCGCTACTCTATTGAAGTTAAATCGCAGGGTGAAGCTACGCTTGTATTTACATATATGGGCTATGTCACCAAGCGTGTTAAGGTCAAGGCTGCCAATCACAATCTTAATGTGACGTTGGAGCCCGAGGCTATTGAGGTAGACGAGGTGGTTGTGGTGGCATACGGTGTGCGAAAGAAAGGTACAATCTCGGGTTCGGTTTCAACGGTAAAAGCCGATAAGATAGAGAGTGTTCCTACAGTGGGATTCGATCAAGCGTTGCAGGGACTTACGTCGGGAATGACGGTTATTGCAAACTCGGGTGAACCAAGCAAACCTGCTGTGTTTCAGATTCGTGGTACAAACTCGATTAACTCGGGTACTGCGCCACTTTTTATTTTGGATGGTGTGCCTATCACAAGTTCCGATTTTAATGCTATAAGCCCAAATGATATTGAGTCGATAAATGTGCTTAAGGATGCTTCCTCTACCTCTATCTATGGTGCGCGTGCTGCTAATGGCGTTGTGGTAATAACCACTAAGCGCGGTACCTCTACCGACAGGGTGGATGTTACTTTCCGTACCCAACAGGGATATTCGCAGCTTGCACACGGTAATTGGAATCTTATGAATACCGAGGAGCGCATACTCTTTGAGCAGGAGCTTGGACTCGACGCGGGGCAGGACTACGACCGTCTGCGCCTTACCGATATAAATTGGCTCGAGACGGTGTTCAACGACCGCGCGCGTTTGCAGAGCTACGACCTCTCGGTAAACTATGCTTCGCAAAAATTGAATTATTTTGTATCGGGTGGATTCTTCGATCAGGATGGTATAGCGCAAGGCTCTACCTTCAAACGCTATAATATGCGTGCAAACAGCGATGTGAAAACTGCCGATTGGTTGAAGGTGGGAACAAATCTTATGCTCACATACGAGGAGGTGCAACAGGCCGATGAGGGTGAGTATTCACTAAGCAGTCCAATCTCGGCGTGTCGCTTTATGCTTCCCTATTGGAACCCCTATCGCGAGGATGGCTCGGTGGCTTCGTCGTCGGACGGTAGCTGGGTGGGAACATCGCATAACCCAATTGAGTGGATGAATAATAATCCTGTCACAAATAAAAAATATAAAGCTCTTGCTGTTGTATATGCCGAGCTTACTCCTATAGAAAATCTTACTATAAGTTCGCGCTTGGGTGTAGACTACACACACTCTACTGCCGATATGAAATCTTACCCCAGCTTTGTTGGAAATAATGGTGTGGGTGCTGCCGGACGCAGTTCGTACGATGCCGTGAACCTCACAATTACAAACACAGCAAGCTATAATATGAAGTTTGACCGCCGCCATTCTCTGAATTTAATGTTGGGACAGGAGGGCGTCGACTATCGTTCCGAGAGTTTTCAGGTGATAACACGAGGACAGAATAACGATGCTTTTACTTCGCTTGTGTCGGGAACAAGAGCCGTTTCCTGGGCAAATTCTTTCTCGAGTCATTCGTATCTCTCTTTCTTTGGCCGAGGTGAGTATAACTACAACGAGAAGTATTATGCCGACTTTTCGCTGCGCACCGATGCTTCGTCACGTTTCGGTAAGCATGGTCGTTGGGCTACATTCTGGTCGTTGGGCTTTATGTGGAACCTAAGAAAAGAGCGTTTTATGCAGCCTGTAAGCAGTTGGATTACAAATGCGCAGATTGCAATCAGTACCGGTACATCGGGTAACTCTTCAATCCCCGATTACGACCACCTTGCGCTCGTTGGCAGCGGTGCAAATTATATGGGTAACGCCGGTATTGCTGCTATCAGTCAGGGTAACGATAAACTTGGCTGGGAGCAGTTGTGGTCGAATAATCTGGCATTGCATCTGGGATTTTTCAATCGCGTGAATCTTGATGTAGAACTCTACCATAAGCAGACAACAAATATGCTTATGCTTGTTCCCCAGTCCTATGTGAATAACGGATTCGGTACACGATGGGACAATGTTGGTGAGATGGTGAACCGAGGTGTGGAAATCTCTCTTAGCGCCGACATTATTCGCACACGTAATTTTATGTGGAATATAAATGCCAACGCTTCGTACAACAAGAACGAGATTACCGAACTTTATAACGGACTCGATGAGTATGAAGTATCAAATACATCAACAAAATTGGTTGTCGGTGAGTCGGTGGGACAGTTCTATATTAACCGTTATGCGGGTGTTAACCCTGCAAATGGTGATGCATTGTGGTACACAAAGGATGGTGAGATAACAAATGTATTCAACGAGGGCGATAAGGTGATGCTCGATAAGAATTATATCGCTCCCTGGCAGGGAGGATTCGGAACTACTCTCTCGTGGATGGGATTCAGCCTTAACGCTCACTTCAGTTGGGTTGCCGACAGATGGATGTTCAACAACGACCGTTTCTTTGAGGAGAGCAACGGACTTTATACAGCCTATAATCAGTCGAAGCGTATGCTCTACGACCGTTGGAAAGAGCCGGGAGACATTACCGATATTCCACGATATGGTGTGACACCTCAGATGGATACTCGTTTCCTCGAGGATGCCTCTTTCCTGCGTCTGAAGAACTTGATGCTCAGCTACTCTTTGCCCGAGTCACTGCTTTCAAAGAGTAAGGTGCTAAGCAAGGCGCGTGTATACGTGCAGGCGCAGAATCTGTTCACATGGACAAAGTTCAGCGGAATAGACCCTGAGTCGTCGAGCAATGTATATAAGGCGCAGTATCCAATGTCGCGTCAGTACACTTGCGGATTAGAACTTACATTCTAAAATAATTAGGTATGATGAGAATTAAAAATTATATATTGATGCTTGCGGCATCTTTCTGTGCTGTTTCGTGTCTCGATAAATATCCCGAGGATGCAGTTCTTGAGAACGAGGCCATTACCACTGTGGATGAGGCCGACCAAGCTGTGATGGGTATCTACTCGGCATTTTTGAGTCCTGCACTTTACAGCGGTTATCTGACACTGCTGCCCGATATTCAGGCCGATTTTGTGTATGCTGTAAACGGTTATACAAACACCTATGGCGATGTGTGGCGTTGGGAGATTCTTGCCACAAACTCGCAGGTCGAGGCTGTCTATGGTGCTCTATACGATGTGATAGGACGCAGTAACTTTTTGCTCGATAATGCAGCAAAGATAAGAACAACAATTACCGACGATGACCAGCTCGACCGATTGGACCAATTCTGTGGCGAGGCCTATTTTGCAAGGGCATTGGCCTACTCGGAACTTATTAAACTCTACTGCAAGGATTACAAGAGTGACGAGGATGCAAAAAAACAGCTTGGTGTGGTGCTTACCGAGCACTACTACGAGTTGCCCGAGATTAAGCGCTCTTCGCTGTACGACTCTTATCGTTTGGTGCTTAGCGACCTTGACCGTGCAGCCGAACTGCTGAAGCTGGAGGATGACTTCGACCCCGCTTATTATGGTCCGCTTTATAACACAACATATTTCAATGAGTATACGGTGTATGCTTTGCGTGCTCGTGTGGCTCTTTATATGAGAGATTATGACGAGGCTATAAAATATTCGTCAAAGGTTATTGACAGCGGATATTATGCACTGTCGAGTGCGTCGCTTGCATATAGCTCGACACAGAGCTACTACGACTATATGTGGACGAGCGATAACTCTACCGAGGTTATCTGGAAGGTGGGATTCACAAGCACCAACTACGGCGGTGCATTGGGAACGGTATTCTTCAACTACGATTATACCTCTTGTAAACCCGATTATGTACCTGCGCAGTGGGTGTTGAATATGTACGATAGCAACGACATGCGTGCATTGAGTTTCTTCCAGACTATTCAGACAGGATACAGTCACGGACTTACCTGGCCTCTGCTCATTAAGTATTGGGGAAATGACGACCTCTACTCGCAGGCGCAGTTGCTGAATGTCTCTATGCCTAAGGTGTTGCGCCTCTCGGAGCAGTATCTTATTCGTGCCGAGGCCTACTGTAATCTTGAGACACCCAACTATTCGTTGGCATCAAAGGATATTACGAAACTACGTGCGGCACGTTATATGAACTACGGCGGTTCGCCGGTGATGAATGCTGCAACAGCGATGGATGTTATTGAGAGTGAGCGCGTCAAGGAACTTTATATGGAGGGTTTCCGCCTTACCGACCTTAAGCGTTGGGGTAAAGGATTTGAGCGTACACCGCAGAGTCAGTCGCTATCGAATGGCAGCAGCCTGAAGATTGAAGCCGAGAATCCTCTCTTTGTATGGCCTATACCACAGCACGAGCTCGAGTCGCCCGATGCCGACATTGAGCCTAACGAGAGTAATAAGTAAATATAATTCCGAATAAAAGATTGCACAATATGAAAAAGATTATAACAAAAATGTGTGTGGCATTGGCACTGCTTCTGTCGGTGGTAGCCTGCGACTCGGAATATACGACATACAGTGGTCCCAATTACATAATGTTCCCCGATACAATGTATGTGTTTCCTGTACAGAACAGCGAGGACTATTTCGAGATTCCTATTGCTGCTACACAGGCGTGTGACTACGACCGTACATTTGCTGTCGAGGTGGTGGAGCAGGAGTCGAATGCAATAGAGGGACGACACTACTTGCTTGAGCAGAATACTGTTACAATAAAGGCCGGTGAGCTTGTAGGTAAGGTGCGTATGCTTGGTTTCCACGAGAATATAGATGTTTATGATTCGTTGGGTGTGACGCTTAATCTGTTGGTGGACGAAAAGAGCGAATGGGATTTATATGGTACACGTGCGCAGGTAGAGCTTCGCAAGGCTTGTCCTTTCGATATTAATGCCTTTACCGGTTATTGTCTGGTGACCTCGACTTACATTATAAACTATTTGCCCAATATAGATATGCGACTGATACGCAGCGAGGTCGACCCCGAGCAAGAGAATACCATTATTATGCGTAACTATTTCTACGATGGATACGACCTTAGAATTGAGTTCGAGACAGATGATATCCTGAACCCGATAATTAAGATGAAGGACCAGAAATTCGCATCTACAGCCGAGGCTTTTGGTACTATCTACGGTGATGGATATATTATGGCGCGTAACGCTCCCGAATATATATCGTACTACAGCAGCTGTGAAAAGTTTATTTTCCAATATATGACTCTCTATGTGCCGGGAATGGCCGAGGGTTCTAATGTCGTGGGTACTTTTATGAATGCAGTCGAGTGGATTAGCGACGATGAGGCTGCTCTTCTTATGCAACAGGGATATTAATTTTTGAATATTATATATAGTAGTATATGAGAAAAATTTCACAATGGATGCTTTTGTCACTGACGGCGGTTGCGCTATTTGCTGTCGCTGCCTGCTCGGATGATGATAAAGAGGCTATGGAGCCTCTGGCGCCCATATTCGAAAAGCCGCTCACGTTGCAATGTAATGCAGGAGCAACAGAAAAGGTTGAGTTTGCTTCGGCGGCAGAGTGGAGTATTGCATCGGATGCTATCTGGTGTACTCTCTCGGTCGACGGTGTAACATTTGCCAATGATATTGCAGGTGGTGCAGGCGAGGCGACTGTTTTTGTAAAGGTTGGCAACGAGGCACAGGAGTTTGCCGAGAGCGTGGCAACGCTCACGATGATGCGTCGCGGAAACAAGGAGACGATAGCAAAGGTTCATCGCACAGCAATGGGTTACTCGTTGCGTGTAGTAGATGCTAACGGCGAGGAGTGCAGTGAGATTGCTGTCTCGTCGACAGGTGTGCTTGAGTTCTCGGTTGAGGCAAATTTCGATTTTGGAGTATCGGAAAAACCTCAATGGATTGATGAATTTACTGTTAATACCGATAAGGAGGATGCTTATCGTCGCTCATTCCGCATAACTGTTGCCGATGAGTATGAGGCTGTTCCTTGCAAGGATGTATTAAAATTCTTCAACGGCGACGGAACGGCACAGTTCGACTATATGTTATCTTATTCGGGAATGTCGCCCGAGAGAATCAGAATAGAGGGTGAGAATCCTTGGGGATGGAACCTGTCGGCCGACGGAGCGATCTTCTCGGTGTTGAATAAAATAAGTGGCGACTCGCTGCAATATGAGGGCTCTGTTCCATATAAGGTAACAACGCTTAACTACGACTGTCGTTATCTATGCTTTAACGAGGGTGAGGATAGTGCACTCGAACTTATGGAGCAGCCGAACAGTTGGTTGAAGGTTAATGTTGATAGCGACGATGCATCGAAGGTGAGTATCAGCGGTGAACCCTTCCCTGCCGAGACCGAGGGTGAGCGTAAGGGCTATGTCGTTGCTCTGCCTGCTGTAACATACGATAGTATAATTGCGCTTTATGAGTCGTTGCACGATGTCTCTTTCATCGACTCGGTATATAACAATGTGATGATAGAGGTTACACAAGTTAGTGATTATGTCGACCTTACCAAAGGATTCACTGTAATGAAGGGAATGACTACCGAGCTCGACTGTTTCGAGGAGAGCGACCCTGCAATGCTTGCTATGCTCGATGAAAAATACTCGCTCGATAAGGTGTATGCCGTATCGGCCGATGCGGGTAGCTATTTGCAGATATTCCCCCATCTTAGCGAGCGTCATTGGGAAGGCTGGAGCGAGGATGCTACCATTATAATCGATGCCGATGGCAATGTAATCTCACCCACTGATGTGAACTTAGAGGCGGGAATGGATGCGAACGATAATATGTATATCTCGGTAAAAGCGCTTTCCAAGCCTATAATTGTTATATTGCGTGGTGTGAATGGCGAGTACCTTAAGGCGCTTGTGATAAAATCGGGAATAACATTAGACCCGGGAAAAGGATTCAGAGTCTTCTATATGATGCTTAACAGTGTGCCTTGTGCTCTTGAAACAGATATGGAACTCGCTGCTTCTATTATAGAGCAATTTGGAACAAAAGAGATTTACAGGGTAGAGTCGCGTGTTGGTCGTATATTGCAGGTATTCCCTAACCTCAGCGAGAGCGAGTGGGATGGCGGTAACGAGAAATCAATCAAAATAATAGATTTTGAGGGTAACGATATACCGTTAAAGGATATAAGCTATGAGGTAGCAATGAACGACCAGGATGAGTTATATGCCAACTTCAAGGTTAAGAAGAACCCTTATATTGCAATTTTCTGTGCCCCCGATGGCAAGGCTATAAAGGCATTGGTTGTTGCGCCACAGAGTTGAATCGAATAATAAAGATTTACGATGAAGCATTTTAGAATATATATGTATATGCTGGCGGCCCTGTTGACAATGGGGTTGGCTGCTTGCTCGGAGGATGACGATAAAGCTCCTCTGCAGCAGTATGGATATGCGCAGTTTAAAGTGGTAAAGGAGGCGTCGTATAGTCGTGCGGCTGGCTCTTTGGACAAACTTGCCGATGCGCATAAAGTTAAGGTTGTAATGCAGTATGGCGGCTCTACAATCTCGCAGACTCTGGTGCTTGATGCTTACAATGCCGAGAATGCCGAGTTTGGCTTGCGCAGCGAGAAAATAGAACTTATGGCGGGCGAATATACCATTATAGGTTATTATGTATATGGTAAGCTCGATGAGGTTCTTCTCTCAGGCACTGTAGAGGATAATACTTTTACGGTTGTGGCAGGAGGTCTCACAGTGAAAGAGTTACCTGTAGATGTTATTGCACGCGGAATGGTCTCTTTCCGTCTGATAAAGAGTCTGCCTCAGACACGAGCATCGGAGTACGAGGCCTATCCATTTGCCAATATTCGTGTGGTGGATATTAACATAAAAAATACTTTTACTAAGGAGATAACATCTATAAAGACGATTCCCGTTATCTATACCGAGGATTTTCGTGAGGGCTCGTCAGACGAAACGCTCTATCCGGGAATGAATACACTTACTTCGTATGGTGTTTGCGATACGCTTGTGTGGCTTAAGGCGGGTACATACGAGGTTAGCAGTTATGTGACATATTCCGATAATAAGGGAAAGACTATCCTCGAGGTTGCAACAGTTGATGAGCCTACCCCGTTTACTGTTTGTGATAATGTAGAGACAAAGGATGTTGAGGTTCCTGTGAGTGTAAGCGAGAGTGCTGAGTATCTTAAGGATTACATTGCTTTGCGCGATATTTGGGAGGCGCTCGATGGTCCCAATTGGAGTTATGCCGGACAGGAACTTGCTCCGGGCAGTAACTGGAATTTCAACAGCGACATTGATATGTGGGGCTATCAGCCGGGAGTGCAGTTGCACACCAATGGTCGTGTGGCTACAATATCATTGTCGGGTATGGGTGCAAAGGGTGTTGTGCCCGACGCAATAGGACAACTTACCGAAATGGCTATCTTCTCGATAGGAACACACTCGGATGTAATAGGTGGTCATCTGTTCGAGAATGTGTCGCCTACAATGAGCGAGGAGCAGAAGAGGGCTATGCGTTACGACTATGAGAAACAGTTCCTTGAGCGCGATTTTCGTCTGGGGTTATCGGCCGATTGGATAAAGACCATCGAGGCTGATGCTACTGCTGAGCCTATCGTAAAGGGAATATCACTGAAGCATATTCAGTTTGGCGACCTCACAAACGGTGTCACCGGTATCTCACGCGCAATAATGCGTCTGAGCAATCTTGAGCAGTTCTACATTGCAAATTCTCCTATCACATACGAGGATTTCTTTAGAGATATTCAGCCCGAGTCGCCTTTCTACGAGGGTAGAGATACTCTCTCGTGGAGTAAAATGACAGCACTCACCGACCTTGAAATTTATAACTGCCGCAACTTGACTGCGCTTCCCGTTGAGATGTTGTCGCAACTGCCCGAACTTATACAGCTGAATGTGGCTTGTAATAAGGGAATATCGGGTGAGCAGTTGAAAGCCGATTGGGAGGCTATAATAGATGGTGCTCCTTGTACTTCGTTGCAGATTCTGTATATGGGATATAATAATCTTATTGAGTTTCCCTCGCACGAGAGATTGAAAAAGATGGTTAAGCTGGGTATGCTCGACTGTGCAAGTAACCAGATTGAGAAAGTGCACCCCTTTGGCAAGGATATTCAGCTTGCGAAGATATATCTTGACAATAACAAGATTACCGAGATACCAAGCGCCGAGGATGGTTATTTCTGTGGATTTACACAGCTCGAGAGTTTTACTTGTAGCAACAACCGTTTGAAATTGTTCCCCGACATCTTCAATGCAAAATCGGTGTATGTAATTCCGTCTATCGACTTCTCATACAACCAAATAGAGGGATTCGAGAATGGAGATGATTTCCGAGGTGTGAATGTATCCGAAGTTAACCTCTCTAATAATCGTCTTGAGGTCTTCCCGGGAATACTCTTTAAGAAAAATTCACCGTTGAGTTATCTTATACTTGCCGGTAACGGAATGAAAGAGATTCCCAATGGCTCGATGAAAGGCGATAATGCTTATATGTTGGAGGCGATTGACCTTAGCTATAATCATCTCTCAGAGCTGTCGGATGACTTTTATGCAGTGCGCCTGCCTTATCTTACTGGTATCGACCTAAGTTATAATAGATTTGAGCATTTCCCCACTGCGCCTCTTAGCATAAGTTCGTTACAGCGTTTCATCATCCGTCATCAACGCGATGCCGATGGTAACCGCTGTCTGCGCGAGTGGCCCACTGGTATTTATCGCTGTCCTTCGCTTGCTTTCTTGTTGTTGGGATCTAATGACCTTAGAAAGATTGAGGATACTCTGTCGCCTTATATCTACTATTTCGAGATTGCCGATAATCCGAATATCTCTATCGATGTAACCTCTCTGTGTGCTTATATCGAGGCGGGAATACTTATGCTTATATATGATAAGACACAGGATATTCGCGGATGCGAGGCTTTGAATATTCAAAATTGATAATCTCTGTTCCAAATTATGAATACAATGATAAATAAGATATT
>JAGCKB010000158.1 GCA_017647725.1 Bacteroidaceae bacterium | reverse complement strand
TGCCCCACAAAACCATCAAAGTCATTGGGGCGCAAGCGCTCGGCTAATGGTCGTGCCATAATTCTTTATTTATAAGTTAACACAAGCTCTCTGCCCTATAAAGGACAGAGAGCCTTTAGTAATGCAAACTTAGTAAAAATTTTCCGTTTTTACAGTAGTAAGTTTATAAATTTCTACAAAGGAGAGGTTCCATTCCGGCGGATTCTGCTAATCCTCCAACCTCATCTAAACTCCCGAGGAGGTTAGGTGGGGCCCGCGGCTTAACTCAATCCGATAATCTCGCCGTTTATATAATCGATACGGTTGGCCTGCGGCTCTTTGGGGAGTCCCGGCATACGCATAATATTACCTGCAATGGCAACAATCATCTCGGAGCCTGCATTAAGCACCACATCGCGGATATTAAGGTCGAAACCGCTAACGGCGCCATACAGTTTTTCGTCACCCGAGAACGAGAACTGCGTCTTTGCAATGCAGACGGGGAACTGCGACATTCCGTGTTTCTCGGCAAGTTTTATGCGGTCGAGGGCAGCCTTGGCAAACGACACTGTTGCTGCACCGTAGATATTCTTTGCAACCTTCTCAATCTTGGTGCGTATGCGGTCGCCATCGTCGTAGGTGAACTTAAGCGGCTTTTGCGATGGGTTCTTCTCTATTGTCTCGACAACGATATTTGCCATCTCGACAGCACCCTCGCCACCCTGTGCAAAGGCGTTGTTTATCACAAACGGCAGGCCGAGTGTCTGCTCGCAATGCTCGCGCAGGAGTGCCATCTCCTCGTCGGTATCTGTTGCAAAACGGTTGAACACCACGATAACCGATTGTCCGAACGAGCGCAGGTTGGCAACGTGACGATCGAGGTTGGCAAGACCATTGCGCAAGCCATCCATATCGGGCTCTTTTATCTTGTCAAGTGCGACGCCGCCGTGCATTTTCAGTCCTTGTGCTGTTGCCACGATAACCGTTGCGTCGGGCTGCAATCCGCTCTTACGACAGAGGATATTATAGAATTTCTCGGCTCCAAGGTCGGCACCGAAGCCTGCCTCGGTAATTGTATATTCGCTGTGCGCAAGCGCCATCTTAGTAGCGAGCTGCGAGTTACATCCGTGAGCGATATTGGCAAAGGGACATCCGTGAACAATGGCAGGTGTGTTCTCGGTTGTCTGCACTAGGTTGGGCTGGATAGCATCCTTAAGCAGTACAACGATAGAGCCAGCGGCGCCCATGTCTTTCACAGTGAAAGGCTCGCCATCGTAGGTGTAACCAAGCAGGATATTCTCGATGCGACGACGAAGGTCGGCCTCATCGGCTGCAAGGCATAGGATAGCCATCAGCTCCGATGCAGGGGTAATATCGAAACCCGCCTGCTGTGTGAGTCCGTTGGTCGAGGGGCCGAGTCCTGTCACAATAGAGCGCAGTGAACGGTCGTTAACGTCGAGTACGCGACGCCACAGAATCTCTTTCAACCCGAAGCCATCCTTGGCGTGCTGATAGAGGTAGTTATCGAGAAGCGCCGAAATCATATTATGCGCCGATGTTATAGCGTGGAAATCGCCTGTGAAATGGAGGTTAATCTTCTCCATTGGCAGCACCTGGGCATAACCGCCGCCGGCAGCGCCACCCTTCATACCAAAGCAAGGGCCCAACGATGGTTCGCGCAGAGCAACCACAGCGCGTTTGCCAATCTTATTCAATCCAAGCGCCAATCCAATGGAAACAGTTGTCTTTCCAATGCCCGCCTTTGTAGCGGTGATGGCTGTAACAAGAATAAGTTTACCCTTTTGCTCGCCAATGAGATGCAGAGGCAATTTTGCTATGTATTTACCATAATGTTCCAACTCGTCGGCTGCAATACCTATCTTAGCCGCCACATTCTCTATTCTTTCGAGTTTCGTCTCTTGAGCAATTTCAATGTCGGTTTTCATATAGTTTGTTTTTAGAGTTTCACTAATTGCGAAAATAGTAATATTATATCGAAACACAAAAGAAAAGTTCTCTTTTTGAAAAACAAAAAACATTTTTATGTTTTTTTATCTCTTTTTAAAGACAATGGCTGTTTATCTCACTTATTTTGACTATTATTGCACTTATTTTTAAAATCGCAACCTTAGCAATTCAAACCTAAAAAATATTTAACCTATGAGAAAAGTCCTTCTTTTATGCGCAGCCCTCTTCGCAATGGCAGCAGGCGCACAACAGACACCGCGCTGGCTTAGAAACAGCACTATTTCGCCCGATGGAAAAACTATTGCATTTACCTATATGGGCGATATTTTCACAGTAGATGCCACAGGCGGCAGTGCCCGTCAGATAACATCGCACGATGCTTACGACACACAGCCCGTATGGTCGCCCGACAGCAAACAGATAGCATTTGCATCGACGCG
>JAGCKB010000157.1 GCA_017647725.1 Bacteroidaceae bacterium | reverse complement strand
TATGTTTATGTGGTTGAATAAAAATAATAAAAATGGGCTCACCCTAACCTTCTGCAAAAGATAGGGAATAAAGAGAAAATCTTCACATAAAGTGGGCGCCTATTCTTAGAAGCTTCTTAGCAGTTCATTCCACCGCAGCAGTTTATTACCTGTCCTGTGACATACGACGAAAGGTCGCTTGCAAGGAACAGTGCTACATTGGCTACATCCTCGGGGGTACCGCCTCGACGCAGGGGGATGCTCTTTGCCCACGCCTCGCGCATCTCCTCGGGAAGGGCCGATGTCATATCGGTCTGAATGAATCCGGGGGCGATGCAGTTGACGCGTATTCCACGAGGACCCATCTCTTTTGCTACCGATTTAGAGAATCCTATGAGTCCTGCCTTTGATGCCGAGTAGTTACATTGTCCTGCGTTTCCGCTTACTCCTACTACCGATGACATATTTATTATGCTGCCACCGCGTTGCTTTGCCATCAAGGGGACTACAGAACGTGTGAAGTTAAATGCCGATTTAAGATTGGTGGTTATTACTGCATCCCACTGCTCCTCGCTCATACGCATTAGCAAGCCATCTTTTGTTATTCCTGCATTGTTGACAAGAATATCTATGCGACCAAAGTCGGCTATAACCTCTTTGATTACAGCATCGGTTGCTGCATAGTCTGATGCGTCGGCGGCATAGCCTTTACAGTTTACTCCCATTGCTTTGATTGCGCTCTCCACCTCTTCGGCTGCTCCATTCTTCTGGCGGTAGGTGAATGCGATGTTTGCACCTGCCTCGGCAAATTTCATTGCAATGGCTCTGCCTATTCCGCGTGTGGCACCTGTGACGAGTGCCGTTTTTCCTTCGAGTATCTTCATAATGTTTTGTTCATTTTTGTTTATAATATTTGCAAATATAGTCTTTCAATTTGAAATATTACTGTTTTATATAAAAAAGATGGTGTCCCAAAGGTAAATGGGACACCATCTTTGGTCTTGCAGTTGAATAAAAATGGAATTCGTGGCTTGCGAAGCATAACGATGAATTCCGCTTTTTTGTCATCTGTTATGCCTTGTCGATTACTTTTGTTGCAAACTCGAAATCTTCGGGGTAGTCAATGTCTATTCCCTCAATGGCATCTACTATTGCCATATATGGCTTGTTGCCCACGCGCTGGTGCATCTCGGTCCACACCTCGCGGCGGAAAATGTAGAATGCGCTTGTTTCAACAAATATTGGTTCTATCGTCTGTGTGCGCGGTATATCCTTTAGGTCGTAGTTGAGTGGCTTGCCGCCATACCAGGTAAATGTTTGTATTTTCTGTGCCGAGAATGCCGAGTCGTACTCGCCAGAGGTCACCTTGTCGATTGCATTGCCTATTGTCTCGCCTTTAATGAATGGCGAGGTGGTGTGTGCAAGCATATAAATGTCGGCATCTATATCTTTTACAAATGCGTCGTATATCTCTTTGCCTAATGTCTCATCGCTGTCAAGCGCAGTCGAGCGCTTTAGGAATTTTACTCCTTGTGGAAGATAGGGGATAATGCTCTCCTGGCTGCAATAGACATACACGTCGCTAATCTGCGGCACTTTTATGAGTGTCTCCAATATGTGCTGCAAGAGTGGCTTGTCGCCAAGCATCTTAAGATTTTTGCCAACGACACGCTTGCTGTTTAGTCTTATGGGAACAAATGCTGCAATCTTCATATAATGTTTCTTAGATGCAACTGAACATATCAATCATTCCAACAAACTCGTTGTTTGAGTTTACTACAACAATAGAGTGTACATTGTGCTTGCGCATTATAGCTTCGGCCTGTGTGAGTTTTGCATTTTCCTGCACTGTCTTGGGGTTGTGGCTCATAAGGTCCTTTGCTGTCAACTCGAAGAAGTGCTCCTGGTCGCGCTGCATTGCACGACGTATGTCGCCATCGGTTACAACACCTAAAATCTTGCCCTCTTCAATAACTACTGCCAAGCCCATCTTGGTGCGGCTTATCTGGAATAGTGCATCGCTTATCTTTGACTCGCGTGTGATGATAGGTAGGTCGGTGCTTACCATATAATCCTTTACGCGTGATAGCAGACGACGGCCCAATGCGCCACCGGGGTGGAACTGCGCAAAGTCCGATGCCTTGAACTTACGTACTGTCATCAGTGCGCAAGCTATTGCGTCGCCCATTGCCAATGTGGCTGTTGTAGATGATGTGGGGGCGAGGTTCAATGGGCAGGCTTCGTGCTCTACCGATACGTTCAGGTGACAGTGTGAATATTTTGCCAAGAGTGACGCAGGGTTACCCGACATCGATATTATAGGTATATTGCGGTCGGTGAGCAGGGGGATGAAACGCAGAAGCTCATCGGTCTGTCCCGAGTTTGATATTGCAAGTACTACATCACCAGCGGTGAACATTCCTAAGTCGCCGTGAAAAGCATCCAGAGGGTTTACAAAAAATGAGGGGGTGCCTGTACTTGCAAGGGTAGAGGCAATCTTGGCACCAATATGTCCCGATTTTCCTACACCGGTTACAATTAGTTTGCCGTTGCTGTTTATGATAAGGTCTATTGCCTTTGTAAAGTTATCGTCAAGCTTGGGGATAAGGTTTAGAATAGCATCTGCCTCATCCTGAAAGCACTTAATTGCAATGTCAATTACGTTTGCCATACTGTGTTTGTTTAGAACTTGTTTATATGTTTTACTAAACAGTTGCGTAATATTTGTTACTTTTGCTATTTATACAAAATATGCAACCTACATATAACTGTGCAAAGATAGAACTTTTGAAAATAATATGCAAACATAAACTATTTTAAGTGACAGAGTTTTCCTCCTGATTTCATCTGGGTTCATTTCTAATATTAAAATTAAAACTTATTCTTTTTTGCATCGAAATTATGCCTAAATTTGCAAATTCTTAGAAGCTGTTTAAAATTATATCGCCAAGTTTTTTATAGAGCAAGAATAGAATGTTTATTTATTTTTAAAGGGCGCATAGCGGGCTATGTAACCGCAAAAAAGAAAGAAACAGGCATTATTGAACATAAAAAACGGC
>JAGCKB010000156.1 GCA_017647725.1 Bacteroidaceae bacterium | reverse complement strand
TGTTTATTTATTTTTAAAGGGCGCATAGCGGGCTATGTAACCGCAAAAAAGAAAGAAACAGGCATTATTGAACATAAAAAACGGCGAAACTATCAGCTTCTGTAAGAAAATATTTTTTAGAAATTTAAACAGCTTCTAAATACACCTATGAACGCACAAGAGTACATTTCTCCATTCCGTGAGAATTCATTCTCGCAACGAATAAACAGCGTTATAAATTTTGGTTTTCAAAACTTCAAGAAAATAATAACACTTCATTTAATAGTATTAATCCCATTATGCCTGATATGTTCGTTATTAAAAGGCAAATTGGGGGATTATACCATCCAGATAGCCAACGGAGTATCAAGTATGTTGGCACTTTCGTTTATGCTGATATACATAAAAAACAAGAGTCTCGATAATTTTAAGACCAATGAACTTTTTAAGAATTTTGGAGTAATATTTGCCAAAGGATTTATATTGGGATTGATAGTTAGCGTACTGTTTATCCCTATAATATTTTTTATTTTATTCTTGTCTTATATCGAGGAATATAATACCACTCTCTTTAATATAGTTTTACTGATAACCTTAGTTTTATCTACATATCTGACAGTTGTTGCACAGATATTTACTACACACTATCTCCTCACCAATGACTTTGACATAATATCTGCTATAAAAGAGGCTTTTAAAATGATTAAAGGCAGATGGTGGGATACACTGCTTTTCATCTTGTTTTTTAATATTCCCCGATTTATAGTTATGGTGATACTTATTGCTGCAACCGTAGAAAGCAATAATATTTTCTTAACCACCATAGTACACTATTTCATATTGTTGGTTTCATTTTTCCTTTCTGACATCCCTTTGGTTTACCAATATGGTTATCTTATAACTCAAAGAATTAATAAGGATAATGCTGCAACCGACCTTTCCAATACTACACACGACGAGGTAACAGAACTGCAAGAGGAGAAACCTCAACCCCAAGATACAGAGACAGAAGAATCGACTGAAAACGAACCAGCCATAACGGAAGAGGAAGTTGAAAAATCTGTGCCAATTGTAAAAAACGGCACATTTAAGATAGAGGGTAACGGTTCCTATGCCGTTGAGCTTTATAATATCAGTAATAAAGAACAGATAAGCGAAGCATTGTCTACCCTCATAGGATTAAGCGAAGAAGAGATTCAAGAAAAGACAAATGATATGCCATCTATTATAGCAGATAAGCTATCAATAACAGAGGCACTTGAACTGAGTTCACTCATTCATAAGTATGGAGGCTCGACCAATATAAAATAAGCTACTAACAGAAAAACCCGAGATTAAATAATATGGCAAACAACGATTGGAAATCAAGGCTGAATGTAGTCTACTCAACAAATCCAGACTTCCAATATACCACCGATGAAAAGGAGGAAATTGAGACACTGCCCAAACAGCAACAGAAGCTGCGAGTAAGCATCGAGAAGAACCACAGAGGCGGAAAAACCGTAACCTTAGTAAAGAATTTCGTAGGCTGCGATGACGACCTTAAAGAGCTTGCACGACTGCTCAAGACCCGTTGCGGAGTGGGCGGCTCGGCAAAGGAGGGCGAAATAATCGTCCAGGGCGATTTCAAGCCAAGAGTCATTGAGATACTTAAACAAGAGGGCTACACCCAAACCAAATAGAAATTTTTTGTGCATCAACCGATTGTTTTACACAAAATAGATGTATATTCGCGAAATAAACAGGATAATATAATTAAAAATTCAAGAATATGTCAAACAAATCAAAAGTTATTATGGCAGCCGAGCTGCTAAAGATTAAGGCAGTTAAGTTACAACCCGAGCAGCCCTTTACCTGGGCATCCGGATGGAAATCACCCTTCTATTGCGATAACCGCAAGACCCTCTCGTTCCCCGAACTGCGCACACGCGTAAAGCTTGGCCTTGCCAATCTTATCCTTGAGGAGTTCCCCGAGGCCGACACCGTTGCCGGCGTTGCCACAGGTGCCATTGCACAAGGCGCTCTTGTAGCCGAGGAGCTTGGAAAGCCATTCGTATATGTACGTCCCAAAGCAAAAGACCACGGCATTGGCAACCAGATTGAGGGTGACATTCAGCCCGGAGCAAAGGTAATTGTTGTCGAGGACCTTGTATCAACAGGTCTAAGCAGCCTGAGAGCAGTCGAGGCACTGCGCGCTGCCGGAGTAGAGGTTGTCGGTATGGTTGCATCATTCACATACGGATTCAGCGTTGCCGAGGAGGCATTTGCTCAGGCAGGCGTTAAGCTCATCACTCTTACCGACTATGAAGCTGTACTGGAAGCAGCAAAGGCTACAGGATACATCACCGAGGATGTAATGCCCACATTAAAGGAGTGGCGTGCCAACCCTTCGGAGTGGAGAAACGACCTTAAGTAACAACTACATAACAGACATTTATGACTCAATACGAGAGCAGCGTAAAACAGATACCCTACTCACAAGAACGAGTATATGCCAAATTAGAGGACCTGAACAACCTCGAAGCACTCAAAGGCAGACTACCCGAGGACAAGGTTAAGGAGTTTACTTTCGACCACGACCAAGTAACAGTAGACATTCCTCCTATTGGCAAAGTAACCATTAAAGTAGTAGAGCGCGAAGTGCCCAAATGCATAAAGTTCGAAGCCGTAGGCTCGCCCATCCCTGCAAATTTGTGGATACAGATTATCCCCGATGGCAGCGAGGCATCCAAGATGCGCGTAGTAGCAAAAGCCGAGGTAAACTTTATGCTGCGCGGAATGATAGAAAAACCGCTTAAAGAGGGACTCGAAAAAATTGCCGACACATTGGCAATGGTTCAGTACTGATAAAGAACCTTAATGAGACTTTAAGGAGTATAAATACTGAGGGTGACCCAAAAGTAAAAGGGTCATCCTTTTTATCATAAGGTTGAATAAGAGGCAGCTCCAGCCCAACCATCCAGATAATAGGAAGGAAGTTAAAGACTGTCAGACCTTTTCGTAGTCAGTTTTTCCCTCCCTTTTGGGGAGGGTTAGGATGGGGCTATACTTCATACATTATAGTAACGTAACATATAAGAAGCTGTTTTAATTTATATCGTCAAGTTTTTTATAGAGCAAAAATTGGATGTTTATTTATATTTTAAGGGCGCATAGCGGGCTATGTAACCGCAAAAAAGAAACAAACAGGCATTTTTGAATATAAAAAACGACGAAACAGTCAGCTTCTA
>JAGCKB010000155.1 GCA_017647725.1 Bacteroidaceae bacterium | reverse complement strand
ATGTTTATTTATTTTTAAAGGGCGCATAGCGGGCTATGTAACCGCAAAAAAGAAAGAAACAGGCATTATTGAACATAAAAAACGGCGAAACTATCAGCTTCTGTAAGAAAATATTTTTTAGAAATTTAAACAGCTTCTTACAAAAACGGGGCCTTTAGACCTCTTTATACGATTTAAAAATGATTTGTTTTCTATGAAAAGATATATCTGTGGTATAAAAAAGTATTGGAAATATATTTTAGGCGTATTCGTGGCTTTTTCATTAGTTTCTTGTGGCAATGGTTCCACAGAAACTGCCGAGCAGGTGCAACCCGACTCGGTTGTCGTGCGCGAGGTTACGATGAAATATGGTCTGCCAATAGATGATTTCTCGGTAAAATACGACACGCTTCGTCAGCGACAGACGTTTGCCGAGTTGCTTATGGGAATGGGATTCTCGGCTCAGGAGGTGTATAACCTTACTCAGTGCCCCGACAGTGTGTTTAATGTGCGTCGTCTGCGTCCCGGACAGGCGTGTGCTCTTCTGTGCGATAAGGATTCAGCCGCAACAGCACGCTATCTTGCCTATGAGATAAGCCCAAAAGAGTATGTGCTCTTTACGTTAGGCGATCGCAGTTCTGTTACACGTGCTTGCAAACCTACCGAGTGGCGCGAGTGCGAGGTGGCAGGAGTGGTAAACTCTTCGCGGTGGGTCGCAATGCTTGAGAGTGGTACCTCGCCGTTGTTGGCGGTTGAGATGTCGCATATATTCGGTTGGTCGGTCGACTTCTTTGGAATTCAACGGGGTGATGAATTTCGTCTTATCTATGCTCGTGAGTTTGTCGAGGGTGCTCCGCTTGAGAATTATCGCATCCTGGCTGCATCGTTCTGTGCTTCGGATAGCACAGTATATGCAATTCCCTTTGTTCAGGATGGCGAGGAACTTTTTTATAATGCCGATGGTAACAGTCTCGAGGGTGCTTTCCTTAAGGCTCCGCTCGATTATTACAGAATATCGTCACGTTTCTCGAACAGCCGTTTCCACCCTGTGCTCAAACGTTATCGTGCACACCACGGTGTCGATTATGCTGCGCCTGTAGGAACGCCTGTATATGCCATTGGCAGTGGTAAGGTTATTGCAAAAGCTTATCAGGCAGGTGGCGGCGGAAACTATGTAAAGATTCGTCATAACAGTGTGTATGTAACGACATATATGCATCTGTCGCGTTTTGCCAAGGGGCTTAAGGTTGGCGATGCGGTCAAGCAGAAACAGGTGATTGGTTATGTCGGTTCAACAGGAGTATCCACCGGCCCTCACCTCGATTTTCGTGTGCACGAGAATGGCAAGCCTATTAATCCTCTTACAATAAAGTCGCAGCCAAAGAAACCTATCAGCGAGGCAAACAAGGCGGCATTTAATGTGGTTGCCGACTCGCTGCTGCGTCGTCTGAAGGATATTCCTTATTTATCGGTCGATACCGTTGCGTGTGACAGCGCTGTGGTTGATACGGTAGCCCTGTGAGGGTTTATTGAACAATAAAACAGCTCTTTTTATTCGTGCTTCATAACAAAGGTGGATGACTCAAAATTGATGAGTCAT
>JAGCKB010000154.1 GCA_017647725.1 Bacteroidaceae bacterium | reverse complement strand
ATTTAATGCTCATTATGGACATTGGGATAGGAAGAGACCAGATCCTTTTGATTTAAAGCAGGCTTTCTTCTTGCGTGATTGGTCAGGTACAGGGATAAACCTTCCTAAAGGTCTGTGTGCGAATAGTAGTCCTAAAGATAAACTTGTTGCAAAGGAAAGTGTGTTGGACGAAAAGCAGCAACTCGAACTCATACCCTATGCATCACGCAAGTTTGACTCTTTTGTATCTACACAGGAGGTGTTCCCTTACATTGACTTGCTTCTTGAAGAGATTTTTTCGGCAGATAGAAAGTATGTTATATTCTGCGCAAATATATTTGAGGAGGTTTTCAAAGCATACAACGGGTACAACCAGACGAACGGAAAGGTTGCATTTGTGGATGTTTCGAAACGTGGAAAACCTATAAGGAGAAAGGTGGAAATCTCTTATACGAATAAAAAAGGAGAATATAAACAAACGTCCTGTTACTGTACGGTTATAGAGCTTGCCTATGGTGGAAAATCGACGCGGGCAATTATTGCCAATACGTTCCCCAAACAGAATTTAACTAATGCTTATGAGGTGATGGCTGCGTATGGAAAATTCTGCTATGAATGCCTACAAGGAAAGAATCAGAATAGTGTCTGTAGAATTGAACTACCCTAACAACGAATTATAAGCAACCCCAATATTTATGCCGAATAAACAAACATCTGTATTGAAGCGTTTTGTTGCGTTCCTGATGTCAGGGCTCAACTTGTTTGCAAAAGCATTCCGCGCCACATATCACCAGATATGGGTGTCGGGAATAGTGCTGGCATTGGTAACGGTACTCTTTGCCATTGCACTCTTTATAGCCGAACACTCGGTCAACCCCGACTACACCTTTTGGGATGCCTTGGTTTGGACCTTCGTGAAGTATGTGGAAGACCCGGCCGACATAGTATCTCCTCCTGTCACAGTATTGGGGCAAGTCATTGGAACCTTGGTGGGTGTGTTGGGCATCGCCATCTTTGCAGTTCCTGCCGGCCTCATAGGTTCGGGACTGATGGAAGCAATGGATGAAAACAAGCGTGAGAAGGAACTCGACGAATATTATGACCGGGTTCGCAAGACTTTCCGGCGTAATGAAAACAAAGCACTGCGCATCTACCTGAACTCTTTGTCCGATAAAGGGGCTGAGAATATCACAAGATTCAACTTTGTACCTCAGCATACTCCCGTGACACGTTTGCAGATACGTCAGGGTATGGATATGAAGGACATCTTCGAGGTGTGTCGCAAGTACCCGGACCTTTTGCTTAAGAACCTTGCCGACGCTAATGGCAATGCGGCAGACGAACAGTTCGTGGTGGAAATGTTCCCAAAGAACCGCCCATACGGATGTTGTATCAATCGTGATTCCAAGGTTACCATAGTATGTCCCAGAGGTTACTCCAGAGTGGGTATCGGGTGGTATGGTTACTATCTGAGCAAACTGGGCGGTTTTAATTATGTGTGCAAGAGCATCGAGGTTGACCCCAATGAATTGGATTCATACTACAACTTATCTGACGAACCGTTATATAACAGGGTGCCGAGTTCGGAATATACAAGCAAGGATACTGAAGCTCAGAAGATGCTTGAAAAGAAAAAGGAATCGCGTGAGGCTTATTTCGGTGATATCAAGGCCTTGGCCGACAAGAAAGACTCGTGGGTTATTATTCTGACCGACCATCAGAAGAATGAGGAGAACTCTTTTGACTTGCACTTTGCCTCGGCGCTGAAAGATGGCTCGCAACCGACCGTCAATGATACTGTTACTTACGAGGCTCTCTACAAAACACTCTCTACGGCGGTCGCGGATGAGTTTGGCTTGATATGTACTCCAAAGTCGGAACGCTACCCGTTGAAGAAGAAAAATGTGGCTTATCATCTGCAACGTATGGGATTGCATGGCAATATTTTCGTTTTACGCTTATCGACACAGCTTGTCAACTTTGAGGAGAACAAACTGGTGGTTGCCATGCGTATTGCTCAAGTTATTAGCCGGCAGTTCGATGAAGGAAAAGGTATCTGTGCAGACGATGTCAAGGATTTTGCCACTCCTGCCTTTGGCTTTGCAGAGGAGGATGAGGCGTAAAATAGCTTGAAGCAATATGAAAAAGTGGCTGTCCATACGGGCAGTCATTTTTTTTGAAAAAAAGTTGCTCTGAAAATTGAATTTTTCCCTTTTCGTGACTATATTATATATGTAATTTGAAATTCACACATTATGACAGAGAACGAAAGGAAGTTTGCCGATTTGATTGTCAACTACGACAAACACATTGTTTCTGCGCAAGAGTATATAAAGGAGAATTTCGAAGTATCGTCGGAGTATAATGCCAAAGAAAATTCCTTGCGCCTGTATGTAACCAATGTGAACAATGCGTTGCAGATTTTGGCGGCCAGGGAGTATCTCGAGGAGAGGTTCCCTGCGGGTTTTGTAACTATAAAGTAATGAATCACTATAAAAAATATTTATGAGCAAGAGAAAACTTTTTTTTGATATGGACGGTGTGCTTGTCGATTTTCAGTCGGGTATAGACAAGCTGAGTGACGAAACAAAGAAAGAGTATGAGGGCCGCCTTGACGAGGTTCCCGGAATCTTCTCCCTTATGGACCCTATGCCGGGTGCAATAGAGGCGGTACACAAATTGCAGGAATACTACGATGTATATATTCTCTCTACTGCTCCATGGAAAAACCCTTCGGCGTGGGCCGACAAAGTTGCGTGGGTAACAAAATACTTTGATGATGTGTTCCACAAAAAAATGGTTGTGACGCATTGCAAGCATCTATTATCGCGAAAGGGCGATTATCTTATCGACGACCGCGACAAGAACGGCGCTGCCGAGTTTGGCGAAAACCTCATTCTGTTCGGTTCGAAAAACTTCCCCAACTGGGATACTGTGGTGGAATCCATGATTATAGAATATAAAGCTACCGAAATGAGAGAGCTGTTCGAGAGTGACAATCTTAATCGCGAACTTATTACTGAGACTATGGTGGAAAAGACGATAAAAGTTCTCGATGAATATGCGAAAATCCTGAATACAAGATGTGAAGAGAATTTTACACCTGAGCTGAATAAAGCGATTCTCAAAGTCGCTTCACTTAGCAACAGATGGTTGAGTACATTGAGCGAAGAGGATGATGAATTATACGATATTTGATTCGGTAGACATTGTTAGGGCGCAATAGACATTTTTAGTCAAATATTCCTCAATTAAATACATAAAATAGTTTGGCGTCTCCTTCGTTATATCGTGCAAATCGTCTAATGTTGTCAAATTTAGAATCTAATCCGTTGCCTGTTTTATGATGGTATGCTTGAAGAAATAGTTCAAACATACCACGCTTAAACTGCCTGGCAAAAAATGATTGAAAGCCAAGTTTTTGCCAATTCTGCTGCCTGAATTTTAACGTTTTTTTTGATTCGTAGTAACTAAACAGAGTTGAACTTAACTTTTCATTTTGCTTTTTAATTTGTCAATTTTGCTTACACACGTTCACATAGGCAAATATGTATCACTTCCCTTTTGTCACCAAATATTCTCTTAATTAAGTATGGAATCATTTTGATGGCTTGTCGAGTTTTGTTGGAATTATTCCTTTTTCGTCAAATCAGCAAAACGCAGCCAACTTAAGCCCAATCCCTAATAGGTGAAATAAATAGATACAAAATGTTAATTAAAAATTTGTATAACCTATTCTGTAGTTCAGAATTGCAGGATGGGCGTTCGGTTTGTGCCCCGGATGTTATCGAAGAAAAAGAGCACGATGTGTGGTAGATGAAGTTATGTGAGAACTTTCCGGACGGTGTTTTATTTCACTGAAAAAAGTGTTGTTTCTTATAAAAGTAATACCTAACTTTGCTTATGCTTTAAAATAGGTGAAAGGAAGTGTATTTTGTTATGTAACAGTGATTTATGTTGATTTTCTGGACGGTGTCGGATACCGTCACAAAACCGTCGTAAAAATAGTCATTTTTGGGCGTTTTTATAGTAAAAATAGGGGTAAATCAACTTATACCGTCACAAGAAAAATTGAGCCTTAAATTACAACTTTTGTTAGGGTAGTGGTGATGCTGTTTATAGTTTGCTTACATTGAAAAGGAGAACAAAAAAGAGAGTCTCCCTAAAAAGGATGACTCTCTGTAAAATGTTGTAAATCAATAATATTTACTTTGCAAGCACTGATGCGATATCCACAGCGATAGCAACGGTAGCACCTACCATGGGGTTGTTACCGATACCGAGGAAGCCCATCATCTCAACGTGTGCGGGAACTGAAGAAGAACCTGCGAACTGAGCGTCTGAGTGCATACGGCCCATTGTGTCTGTCATACCGTAAGAAGCGGGACCTGCAGCCATGTTATCGGGGTGCAATGTACGACCTGTACCACCACCCGAAGCTACTGAGAAGTAGTTACGGCCTGCGAGAACGCGCTCTTTCTTATATGTACCTGCAACGGGGTGCTGGAAACGTGTGGGGTTGGTAGAGTTACCTGTGATTGATACGTCAACGTCCTCTTTCCACATGATTGCTACACCCTCGCGTACGTCGTTAGCACCGTAGCAGCGAACCTTGGCACGGGGGCCGTCGCTGTAAGCTACCTCGCGAACAACCTTCAACTCACCTGTGAAGTAGTCGAAGTCGGTCTCTACGTATGTAAAGCCGTTGATACGTGAGATAATCTGTGCTGCGTCCTTACCCAGACCGTTGAGGATGCAACGTAGGGGCTCTTTACGTACCTTGTCTGCCTTTGCTGCAATCTTGATAGCACCCTCGGCTGCTGCGAATGACTCGTGACCTGCAAGGAATGCGAAGCACTTTGTCTCCTCGCGCAACAGACGTGCTGCAAGGTTACCGTGGCCGATACCTACCTTACGGTCGTCGGCTACTGAACCGGGGATACAGAATGCCTGAAGACCAAGACCGATTGCCTCGGCTGCGTCGGCTGCGTTAGTGCAACCCGTCTTCAGTGCGATAGCGGCGCCTACGACGTAAGCCCACTTTGCGTTCTCGAAACAGATGGGCTGTGTCTCCTCACAAGTCTTGTAAGGGTCGATACCATACTGTTCGCAAATCTCGTTAGCCTCTTCGATGCTAGCGATACCGTTCTCGTTCAAAACAGCAAGGATCTGCTTGATACGACGGTCTTGACTCTCAAATTTAACTGGTCTTATCAT
>JAGCKB010000153.1 GCA_017647725.1 Bacteroidaceae bacterium | reverse complement strand
TGTAATTTCAAGACTGTGGGCGAGAAGTATCCTTACACTCAAAAAGGGAAACTGGTGCGAGGCGAATGCGATAATCTTTATGACCACAATCCAATCTCGTGTCGAAGAAGTTATTTTAGTTGGTATTAAGAAGCTGTTTAAATTTTAAACAGCTTCTAATATGAAAATATAAAAATGGTTGTTAAAACTGTTGCTGTTGTCGTTTGTCGATGTAAACAATAATTATCGAAAAAAAATATACAACTAAGACAATTATTACTACCTTTGCATTAATATACTAACAAACGAGCACTCAATGTTCGTGTTTTATCGTAAAATAACAAAATTCTATAGGCCTATGAAAAAGATTTTTACACTATTCTCACTTCTGCTGGTCTGTTCAGCATCGTTGCAGGCACAAATGAAAGATTATCCTTTTACTTTGACACAAGAGGGTGAGGAGCCTGTGCTATACTATATTTATAGTGGCCGCGATGGAAACGGTGGCAAAAGCTCTTATGTGTTTACCAATGTCACCCCTTGGGGCTCAAGCAAGCAGGCTCTTTGCCTTAACAACCAAGACCCAAGATACCCATTGAACCAATTTTGGTATTTTATGGAGGCCGAGGATGGTAACATTATGATTATCTCGGCTGAGGATAATAAGATTGTTACTGTTGCAAATAGTAATGATGCAGCAAAATGTACCGAGATGCAAAGCCGAGACAATCTTACAAACAGGTTCTATACCTGGATTCTCGATTGCACAAACAACTACTATGCTTTTAAGACATCAGATGGCAAGACCTTCCTCAGCCATAATGGTAGTTGGAGTACAGGTGGACAGGAGATGGGACTTTACAAAGCAAATGGCGCAAAAGATGAGGGCTCAAGAGTCTTTTTTGAGGCTGCTCCCGAAGGTGTTACTACCGGAATTATTGTAAGCGTTGTCGATAGCAAAGAACTAAGCAAAGGTATATTTACAATTACCGGTCAGAAGATTGAGAAGATAGAGCGTCCCGGAATTTATATCGTTAATGGTAAGAAAACTTTGGTAAAATAAGAAGCTGTTTAAATTTATATCGTCAAGTTTTTTATAGATCAAAAATTGGATGTTTATTTATATTTTAAGGGCGCATAGCGGGCTATGTAACCGCAAAAAAGAAACAAACAGGCATTTTTGAATATAAAAAACGACGAAAACGTCAGCTTCTATATTAATATTTTTTTTAGAAATTTAAACAGCTTCTAAGTATCCCATCTTAACTCTTGCGAATATAGTTAGAAACTATATAAAAAACAGGTTTCTTATTCACTTGTATAATATTCCCCCCCGAGTACTAAATCAGAGTAGTACTCGGGGGGAATAGCGTGTAATAGTGTATTATTTATAAAGACCTTTCGGCGCACTCTTTATATTCTGCTTTTAGCGACTCCATAAGTTCCTTGACACTGAGGATGCGCTCACATCGCCAGGCATTTGCACCACAGAAAGCATACCCGTGCTCCATACGTCCCTTATAGGCATTGTACAGTGCAAGCATAATACAGTAAGGTGTCTTTTCTATGTCACAGGTCTTAAGACAGTTGAAGGCGCACTTTTTGGGTCGGCACAAACCATTGGAAACTTTATCGAGGAAACTGTTTCCTATGGCGCGTCCCGGAAGCCCTACAGGACTCTGTATAATTTTGATGTCTTCTTTTTTTGAGTTTATATATGTCTGCTTAAATGTTTCAGAAGCATCGCACTCTTTAGTGGCAACAAATCGTGTACCCATCTGTACTGCATCGGCGCCGAGTGATAAAATCCTGTATATATCCTCACCGCTATACACGCCACCACCTGCAATAATAGGTATTTTGCAATTATGTTGCTCGGCAAATTTCTTTACTTCACTTGCTACCTGCGGAACAATTGTTTCCAATGAAAAATCATTATCCTCAATCTGTTCGTGCTTGAATCCCAAATGACCACCAGCCTTGGGACCCTCGACGACAATTGCATCGGGGATATATTTATATTCCGAATACCATTTCGTGCATATAATCTTTGCGGCACGCGCCGAAGATACTATCGGCACTAATTTTGTTGTCGCTCCCGGGGTAAGGTATGATGGTAGATTGAGCGGAAGTCCTGCGCCTGCAAAAATAATATCCACCTTCTCCTCTATTGCAGTGGTTACGAGTTGGGGAAAGTGCGATAATGCCACCATAATGTTTACTCCAATTATTCCTTTTGAAGCTTCTCGCGCTTTGCGTATCTCTTGACGCATACCCCAAATGCCAGCTTCGTTATAATCGTGTGAATAATCGCTATACAATAGTCCAAGACCTGCGGCCGAAATAACTCCGATACCGCCCTCGTTGGCAACAGCCGATGCCAGTCCCCAGAGCGAAATTCCTACTCCCATTCCACCCTGCACAATGGGGGTGGTTGCCGTTAGGTTACCAATTTTTAATGCTTTCATACATCTGTGAATTTAATTTGCGGCAAAAGTAAAATGCCTGCAAAAGAGTTCAAAATATATGTGGTCAACCTGCTCGTGAGTGGCTGAAGATGGTATTTTGGGGCGAAATTCGACAGTTTGGGGTGGGCTTTATATCAATGGTAAACGAACGGTGAATTTTGCACCTCCGTTGTTGCTTTCGGCTGTAATCAGTCCGCCGTGATTGCAGACAATCTGGCGACAGAGTGCAAGGCCAATTCCTTCGCCATTCTGCTTGGTCGAGAAGAATGGCGTGAAAATATTCTCGCTTACTTCGGCCGAGAAACCGCCACCGTTGTCCTCTACCTTTATAATAAGCCATCGTTCATCGTCCGATGCCGTTGCTGTAACTGTTATCTGTGTGGCTTTTGTCTCAATGGCATTTTTCAATAGATTTATGAATACCTGCTCTATCTGTGTGGGGTCAATGTTTATAATTTTATCGTTACATCTTATTTCAAAGAAGATGTTTTCTTGTGAGGGGAAGAGCCCCTTTAAACCTTGAATAAAACTATAAATTTTTGTAGGACGTATAGTGGGGGCTGCAATTCCCGATAGTCGTCGGTAACGTTGAACAAACTGCATCAGTCCGTTCGCCCTTCGGCTTATGGTCGATAGGGCGAGTGTTACATCATCGTCGCTTATGTGGTTCTCGTTATCGGGGTTTATGTTGTCGGCCAATGTGTCGGATAGCGAGACTATTGGTGTGAGCGAGTTCATAATTTCGTGTGTGAGTACACGTATAAGACGCTGTTGCGCAATTATCTCGCTCTGTTTAAGTATGGTGGCAACACTTTGCAGACTGTATAGTTTGTAGCCTATTCCGCTTACGAATATGTTTGTGAGCGAGGCTGAATATTGTCGCTCTTCTCCGTTGGGCATTGTAAATGATACCAACTGTTGTTCTCTCCTGCGCAGATTTTTCAGTTGGGAGGGTAGTGATGGGTGCAACGCAACCAACTGCTCCAATGATTCGAACTTAAAACCGCACAACCCATCTATGGCAGCATTATTCATCCATCGCACTCGCCCTTTGTCATCGGTGGCAATGAGTATGGAATCTACTTTAGAGAGTAGCGCATCGTAGAAATGTGTCTCACCTTGATGACGTCGTTCGCTGTCGCGGAACTCCTGAATAACGGAGTTTATCTCCTGGGCCAAGCGGCGCTCCTCGCCTGTCAGTCTGTCTAATGAGTATTGCAGGCTGAAATCACGCATACGCACCGAGTGAAGCATCTGTCTCAGTCGAGCGATGCTTTTATTATAGAATATGTTTTGCCAAAATCCCATCAGATACCGTGTTTGTCAATTCTTCTGTATAGTGCGTAACGGGTAATTCCCAATAGCTCGGCTGCGATAGACATATTGCCATTGCTCTGTTCAAGTGCCTTGCGTATTGCCCGGCGTTCGAGCTCTTCAAGGTTCAGCGACTCCTGCTCTTGCTGCTTTATCGAGGTGCAACTTGTGAGGAACGGTGCTTCGGGGTCGATAACCAACCTTTCTATGCTATGCTGTAGCTCGCGCACATTACCGGGGAAGGGGTAGGAGAGTAGGCGGCGCTCATCGTCGGCCGAGAAACTATCTATATTGCTACCATATTTCTGTGCATACTTTTTAAGAAAATGCTGTGCAAGAAGCATTATGTCACTCCCTCTTTCGCGAAGCGGTGGCAGATGTAGTTCTATCGTGTTCAGGCGATATAGTAAATCTTCGCGGAATGTCCCATCGGCTACTCTTGCACGCAGGTTGGCATTTGTGGCAGCAACGATGCGAATATCTATCTTCTTTACCTTTGTCGAGCCTATACGCGATACCTCTCGTTTCTCAATCACCGTTAGTAGTTTCTGTTGCATCGCCGGTGTAAGGTTGCCAATCTCGTCGAGGAAAAGTGTGCCGCCGTCGGCCTCCTCAATTCGTCCGGCCTTTGCGGTGGATGCACCGGTAAAGGCTCCCTTCTCGTAACCGAAAAGTTCGCTCTCGAAGAGGTGCTCGGGGATACATCCCAAATCAATGGAGACAAGTGGGCGTTTGCTGCGTGTTGAGAGACGATGCAGTTCGTGTGCAACAACATCCTTTCCCGAACCATTTTCGCCTGTAATCAGAACATTGGCATCGGTAGGTGCCACACGTGCGATGCGGTTTTTCAGCTCTCTTATAGGTGTCGACTCGCCAATGAAATTCCACTCCTCGTTTCCTTTCTCTCTCTTATCGTCGGTGGTACTTTTTGCTGCAATACGGCTGCGTTTAAGGTCTACTGCCGAGTGAATGGTTTCCAGCATTTTTTTATTGTCCCAAGGCTTGGGGATAAAATCAACAGCACCTGCTTTTATGGCGCGCACCGTCTTTTCGGTATTAACGTATGCAGTCATAAAAATTACTACGCTCGTCGGGTCGTGCTCAAGAATACGTGCAAGCCATTCGTATCCCTCCTCGCCGCTTATGTTGTCACGACTGAAATTCATATCCAGGAGAATGACATCGGGACAGAAATAGTCCATAAATTCAATTATCCGTTCGGGCTTTGTTATTGCGCGTATTGCATCGGTCCAGGGACGAAGTAACATATTCAGCGAAAGCAGAACATCTTCATTGTCGTCAACTATAAGTATTTTTCCTTTACACTCCATATATTCTTAAATAATGGATAAAATTATAGCTAATAACCGAGTGAGCAAACTCTAAAATGAAATATTTTAATAGATAAATGGGATTTTTTTTATGCACTCTTGTGCGTGTGTGCGAAAATGCACATCGCTTGTGCGCAATCGCACTCATTTTTACTATCTCTAATTTTTGTAAGTGGTTGTTGATTAATGTTTTATCTTTTTGGCACGCTTTTTGTAAATATATCTGTAGAGGCGCGAATGCCTGTATAAACATCTTTTTAGAAGCTGTTTAAAATTATATCGCCAAGTTTTTTATAGAGCAAGAATAGAATGTTTATTTATTTTTTAAGGGCGCATAGCGGGCTATGTAACCGCAAAAAAGAAAGAAACAGGCATTGTTGAACATAAAAAACGGCGAAACTATCAGCTTCTGTAAGAAAATATTTTTTAGAAATTTAAACAGCTTCTTATTATGTATAATATAAGTTTTTTAAGAAAAAGCGTAGCTGTAGCACTTACAATGTTCTTTGCAGCATCATCAGTGTCGGCACACGAGGGCGATACTCTTCAGCTCACTTTGCCACAGGCAATAGCAATGGCATTGGAGCAGTCGCCGTCGGCCCGTAGTGCTCGACATACATTCCTTGCACAGTATTGGAACTACCGATACTATCGTGCCAACTATCTGCCATCGCTCACGCTCTCGTCCTCTCCTTATATAAACAACGAGATAAACAAAATTACTCAGGGCGACGGAACATCGCTTTTCCTTAGTCAGAGTCAGTTTGGGGGCGATGTCTCTTTGAGCATCAATCAGAATATTCCATTGACAGGTGGAACATTCTTTATAAAGAGCAGCCTTAACTATCTTCGTGAGATGGAGAGCAAGGTTAATATGTTCAGCACGATTCCTGTGAGTGTAGGATATACACAGAGCCTTTTCGGATATAACAGCCTTAAATGGGACCGACGCATAGAGCCACTGCGTTTCGTCGAGGCTAAGAAAAACTATGCCGAGGCCATTGAGCTTGTATCGGCGCAGGCCTGTTCCTATTTCTTTAATCTTGCAACGTCGCAGAGTAACCTGCGTATGGCGCACAGCAACTATGCCAATGCCGATACTCTTTACCGTATGGCGCAGGGACGATACAGACTTGGTACAATTACCGAGAACGAGATGCTGCAATTAGAGATACGTCGTTTGGGCGAGGAGGCTACAGCTATGGATGCACAGATATCGCACGAGGAGTCGTTGCAGAGCTTCCGCTCTTTTTTAGGTGTGGGGCAGGATACTCATATAACCCTTATAATGCCCGATAGTGTCCCCGATTTTATTGTTCCGCTTGCCGATGCGTTGAGATTAGCGATGAAGAACAGCCCCGACCCCGTCTATTACGAGCGCATACGTCACGAGGCCCGCAGCAACCTTGCCAATGCCAAGGCAAATGCAGGACTAAGAGCCGATATTTATCTGCAATTCGGTCTCTCGCAGACGGGAAACACACTGCCCACAGCATATAAACGTCCAATGACGCAGGAGTATGGCAGTCTTACAATATCGTTGCCCATACTCGACTGGGGACGTGGGCGCGGTAAGGTGCGTGTGGCGCGTTCGCAACAGGAACTCACCGATATTCAGGCCGAGCAGGGTATGGACGACTTCAGACAAAATGTGCAGAAGCTTGTTTCGCAATTCAATATGCAGGCACGAAAGGTGCGCATCGCACGACTCACCGACCAGCGCGCCCGTCACCGTCACGCGGTAGCAATGCGCCTTTATATCAGCGGACAGAATACGCTTCTCGACCTTAACGATGCCATTGCCGAGCAAAATTCGGCCGGACGCTCCTACATATATGCAATGAGTACCTATTGGACACTTTACTATACGCTGAGGAGTATCACAGGATACGACTTTCAGTCGCAATGTGAGATAACAGAACAGTTACCTGTAGAATAAACGCTTTGCCTTGTTTCGGGCGATTACAAATCGCCCCTACTCGCAACCATTATTGATGTGTAACTGCGATTTTCAATCGCCTGAAAAAAATAAGAACTTATAAATAACGATTATATGGATATTAAACGACCACCAAAACCATG
>JAGCKB010000152.1 GCA_017647725.1 Bacteroidaceae bacterium | reverse complement strand
CACTATTGCCCTGTAGTTACCTCCTGCTACTGCGCGAATGAGATTTTTCATCTCGAGTTCAAATAGCACGGGCATTATCTTACTGACAGAAATATCAAGCGCAATAACGATTTGATTTATCTGAAGTCCCTCGCTGTGCACCCTTAGGAGATCGAGAAGTTCCTGTTCCGGCCGACTCAGTTGAGGAAAAAGTTCCTGCTCGACAGGGGCATTCCCTTTCACAGCACTACTCCAATTCATAGCCTCGATAAGGTCGTGCGCAGATGTTATGAGCGCAGCCGAATTACGTGCTATAAGCTCATTGCAACCTATTGAAAATTGGTCGTTCACCCTACCCGGGAAGGCAAAGCAATCGCGAGCATAGCTCTGTGCTATCGATGATGTGACCAACGAACCGCCGTGCGAGGGTGACTCGACGACCACTGTGGCATCGGCAAGACCTGCCACTATGCGGTTGCGCTGCAGGAAATTCGACCTGAACGGCTCGGTCTTGCTCATATATTCTGATAGCAGTCCACCATCCTTTAGCATCTCCTTAGCCACGCTTCGGTGCGATGATGGGTATATTCTGTCGAGTCCATGCGCAAGCACACCAAGCGTAGGCAAACCGCACTTAATGGCTGCACGATGGGCACAGACATCTATTCCATAGGCCAATCCGCTGACTATAAGCGTACCGGGCAGCAGTCGTGCAAGGTCGGACACCAAACTGCTGCAAAGGTCCTTACCATACTCTGTTGCACGGCGCGTACCTACGACAGAGACAATATGCTGTGCGTTCAGATTGGCATTTCCCAGTGTATATATTACCGGTGGTGCGTCATCACATTCGCTTAGACGATAGGGATAATCATCGTCACCAAGACATATTGCGCGTATTCCCTTTTCCTCTATAAACTCCTGCTCGGCCTTTGCGCGCTCCATCGGTTCGTGGTCCGAGAGCGCTGCGCGCAATTCGGCTCCCGCATTGGGGATAATATCGTCCAGCGAGTCGAGGTTCTCGAAAATAAGTTCGGGATGCTCTACCGTACGTAAGATTGCACAAACAGCGGCAGCTCCCAATCCTCGTACCCGTGTGAGTGCAAGGATTGAGAGCTGTCTTTTAAGGTTTCTCTCCTCCACGTTGGAGTGTTATTACTTTATAATTGACTGGAAAGCGTCGCTTGCTACATACTTAGAGAACTCAAGGTCACCAAGAGCCTTAACTGCCATAGAGGGATCGAGCTTGATTGACTTTCTGAGTCCATCGTACAGAAGCGCTGCATTGTCGGTGCGAGCACCAAGCACTGCTGTGATGTAGTATGTTGTTGCATCGGGATTCTTGATTGCAGCAAGAGTGTTCTTTGCTGTGCTGTAGTCCTTGTTAAGGAGCTGAGCCAATGCTGCACTGTTGCTTGCCTGACCCTCGAACATTGATGCAGCACGAACATACTGGCCCTGTGCGATGTAGAGGTTACCAAGAGCCTCGTTACCTACCTTAGCGGCAGAACCCTTTGCCATATATGTCTCGGCATCAGCTACATTACCATCGAGAAGTGCAAGATAACCAAGGTTTACATTCACCTCGGGAGCATTGGGTGCCAACGATGCAGCCTTCTTAAGGTAGCTTGCAGCGTTTGCATAGTCACCCTTGTTGTAAGCCAACATTGCGAGGTTGTTGTAAGCACGATAGTCGTTGGGATAGTGCTTTGCTGCAGTCTTGTAAATCTCCTCCTGCTTAGCGGGCTCCTCAGCAACAACTGCTGCGTAAAGAATCTCCTCGAGGCTGAGTACGCGTGCATCACTTGCGAACTGCTCCATAATCTCGTCGTCGCTACGGCCGATGAGCTGATAGTTCAATGTGATACGTGCACGACGCAACTGAGGAAGAATTACATCGGCAAGATCGCTGTATACACTTGAGATATTCTTAATCTGCTGCTCACGCTCCTCGGGGTCGTTATACATAGAGAGAACACGAAGGATAACATCCTTATCGGCAAGGTTAGACTGTGCTACGAGTTCCTGGAAACCTTCCCAATCCTCAGCTGTATACTCGGTATCAAGGTTACCCTCGAGCTTAGCCTTCTTCATAAGCTGTCTCTCAACAAACTTAGCGGTATTCTTCTCACGACCTGTAGCAACGTTGGTATTCAATGACATACCACCATCGGGTGATGCATAAGCCGATACCTCTACATTCTCGAGAACCTTATTCTCTGTATCAGCAGCTACAGCCTTCATTGAGTCGCGAAGAGCCTTGATAGCCTCGCTGTTAATCTCGCTGTTACGAAGATTTGTCTGCTGGATAAGGAACATAATGTTAGCCTGCTGAGCCTGCTTGATTACACGCTGGAAAGCATCCTCACCAACAGCTGTGCTTGCTGTAGATACAGTAGAGCGGTAGAGCTGTGATGTAGAGATACAACCATCGGCAACCTTAACCTCGGGAAGAGTATAGCTCTTGTTGCCCTTTGTTACTGTAAAGTTAAGATAAAGAGCCGACTTTGCCATCTCGGGAACATAGTCGAAGTTCATCTTCATTGTAAAGTTACCGCCATTGTCGTATGAAACGGTACGGTTGTTACCCTGCACCTTCTCGCCCTGGAATGTAACTGACTCGGCTGTAGCCTGACCACCCTCGTATTTGAGTACGGGAGTAATTGTAAGAACAGACTTCTTGTTAAAGAACTTCTGAGGGAAACGTCCATCAATTGTTACAGGAACCTGAGTACCTACAACCTCAAGAACACGAGGTGTCACTGTGAAATAGTTCGACTGGAGCTCTTTCATCTTTGAGCTACAAGAACTGAGAAGCATCACTGTTACAACAGTGAACAAAAGAGATAATTTTTTCAACATTTTAGTATTTAATTAATAGTTTCGTCACGTTTGAGCGCACCTGCGCGCAAAATTTTTGCAAAGTTAAGAAAAATATCAATATAAACACCAACACATACCGCATAAGTGTGTGAAAAAATGTTTTTATTTGTTGTTTTTACGAAGTTTATTGCGAGGATGGTGTTCAAATATCTCTTCGCGCAGACGTGTACGGTCGATATGTGCATATATCTCGGTGGTTGCAATACTCTCGTGCCCTAACATCGCCTGTATTATACGCAGGTTGGCGCCTCCCTCAAGAAGATGAGTTGCAAAAGAGTGACGAAAAGTGTGGGGACTGACGTTTTTCTGAACTCCGGCAGCCTCGACAAGTTCTTTTACTATATGAAACACCGTTATTCGAGATAGCGGTTTACGACGCCTTTCGCTGATAAAGACATAATCCTCGTACCCAGGTTTAATCTCGATGTGGTCGCGGTCGTTGAAGTAGTAATTAAGTTCGGCAATGGCACGCGGAGATATTGGGACAAGACGCTGCTTGTCACCCTTTCCCGTAACGCGGATAAACTCTTCATCAAGATACAGGTCGGATATTTTCAGATTGCACAGCTCCGAGACACGCAATCCGCAACTGTAAAGCACCTCTATCATAGCACGGTTGCGTTGTCCCTCGAGTTGCGAGAGGTCTATTGCATCTATCACCCTGTCTATCTCATCAAGCGTCAGCACATCGGGAAGATACATCGGCAATTTAGGCGATTTAAGCAGTTCGGTTGGGTTCGACTCGATATAACCGTCCATTTTAAGAAAGCCATAGAACGAACGCAGCGATGACAACAATCTGGCCTGCGTACGAGGATGAATACCTACGTCGACAAGCGTGGCAATATATGAGCGCAACTGCTCGAGTTCTACCGTGAGAATGTCACCACCTCCCTCTTGAATATAAGCGTCGAATTTCTCGACGTCACTCATATAAGCATCGAGTGTGCGCGGTGAGAGTCCCTTTTCGAGCCTCAGATAAAGACGGAACCTTTCAAGCGGAGTATTTATTTTCTTTGCACACATTGTCGGACATTCTCAGAAGCTGTTTAAATTTATATCGCCAAGTTTTTTATAGAGCAAAAATTGGATGTTTATTTATTTTTCAAGGGCACATAGCGGGCTATGTAACTGCGAAAAAGAAAGAAACAGACGTTTTTGAATATAAAAAACGGCGAAAT
>JAGCKB010000151.1 GCA_017647725.1 Bacteroidaceae bacterium | reverse complement strand
CCTGAACACCGAATTTATCGACAACGTCGCAATCGAAAAGGATTGTCACCTCACCGGCCGCAGTGCGACCACTGCCCAGATTCACACCCTCGGACATACCAACCAACGCTCCTTTGGCCTGTGCAACGTGCTCGGCACCTTTCACTACATTAAAACGTATTACGTAGGTGAACACAAGAGGTTTCATCTGAACATCGATGGTATCGGTTACGAGCGAACGCTCCATATATACCGAGTCGATATATGCACCGTATAGCATATCGGGCTGTCCCACTGTAACCTCCTTAGGTGCTCGTTTGATGAGCGGATTACCGCGATAGGTGGGACGCGATTTTGCACGTGTAGTAGCATTAGCCGTTGCAAAAGAGTGCATATCTTTAAACACTATATATTCGGTATCGTTATTATACAGAAGCAAATCGTAGTATCCCTCTTCTTTAAGAGTAACCGAGGATTTCTCTTTTGTCATATTACGCTCGACAGCCATCTCGTCGTAGTAGTAGGCATGCAGACGTACACCCTCGGCCTCAGCAGGGCGCAACGTTTCGTATGGCCAGATATACTTTTCAATATCCCAGCCACGCAACCAATCCATATAACCGGTGGTGTTATACTCCCAAGCACGGTCGAAAGAGAGGTTCACTTTAAGCTCGACACGTGGTGTGTGCGAAGGGTGGTCGAAACAGAGGTCTTTCTGCTCGCAAGAGGTAAGCAGAACAAGCGCCAATATTACATATAGGTATAATTTTCTCATAGCGCACCCCCTTTCCTCATTTTCCAAAGATGCCACACAAGAGAAATCTCGGCTTTTGTAGGACCGATGAAGTGACGTTTCTTTGAAGCCTCCCACACATAGTGGTCGTCCAACAGCTTATACTCCTTGAAGATTCCTCCCTGATAGCCAAAGCCAACGACAAAGTCGAGATTCAAGCAGCGTGCAATAGGACAAGAGTAACCATACTCCAATCCGAACATATAGCTGGGATTACCGGTAAGTGTCTCTCCCGGATTACCCGACATATATCCTTTGCCATTTACCAAAAAGTCGTATGTTAGCACACCACCATAAAGGCCTAAATGATGACCTGTAAGCGGATTATTCTTGGACTCTTTACCGAACCACTTGCGCAATGCAACCTCGCCGCCGTAAGTACGCCAATACCAGGAATCGGTGCTCCAACGAGCATAATGCCAGTTTGCGGCAAGACTATAGTTCTTACCCAAATAGAGTTCGGCACCGATATTAGGTACAAGAAGCGCATCGTACAAAAGATTGGTCTTTAGTGCAAAGTAGATATTACGATGTTCCGGCTTGTACGAGGTTACGGGAATAAACTCAGCCTTAGGCCACACCTTCGGTTCGGGTTCGGGGAGAATATCCATCAATCTATCCTCACTGAAATAAAGGATACAGAACATTGAGTTACGGATGCGCTTGTAGTAGGTTGCCAACAGATAGCGGTAAACAGGCAGCTGCTGCATACGCCACTTTTTTGTACCGATATTTACATCCGAATCTATAATAGAGAGAATTTTCGCCTTTGTGGCATCTTTCAGTTTTGTATCGTTCTCGACATAATCGCGCAACTGCTGCCAGGACTCACCGTCGGGATGCACAAAGAGTTTATCTTTAAGCGTTGGATGATTGCCCTCGATATACCTGCGCATTGTCCTTGCACGTCTCTCGGATAGTTTGATGTTGTGCTCGTACACACCCTCGGGCGATGACTGCGAAACAATAACAACAGAGTCGATACGCGATAGTCCTATCGAATCTATTGTATTGGCAAAGAGACGGAGCGCCTCATCATTGCCCATATAATTTAAATCGAGATTATGTTTGTCCAAACGAAAATGCACCTCAATACCGACAAGACTCTTTTGCGGACCACGTACTATACGAGTCTGCGCATTTAGCCCTGCGAAAAAGAAGAACAGCGACGTTAGTAATATACAAAAAAATCTCATCAAACTCAAAATTTGATTTGGACGAAAGATTTTAAAAAATCTAACAAATAATATGACCCAATGTGTAATGGCTTAAAAAACGCCCCATTTCGTCCAAAAAATTCGTGCAAATTTACAAATATTCCGTATTTATTACCAAGCAGAATTTACTTTAATTTACATTTTGATTGTATTTTTAGAAAAATCTTGACATTTTTTACACATAGGGGGGGGGTATTGTGCAATGTGTTAGTTTGTGCTATTGTACTCATTTTTAGCAAAATCAAGTTTACTTTTCTATTGAATACTTCAACAAGCCTTTTAACCCTAGTTTTATAAAAAAAAATGAATAAATTTAATTTATAATATATTTTTATTATATTTTGGAGCAAACTCCGAATATATTCTGCTATATTTGCAACAAATTGCAAATATTATATAATTGTAACACCTACAAAACGTAAACAGCAACAAAACACATACGGTTATGAAAAGACTATTTACACTCCTAACAGCACTGCTTACATTTATTGTGGCAGTAAATGCTCAATCGGCAAGTTACGACCAGTTTCCTATTAAGGTAACAGGCGGATTGACAAATAATTCCATTATTTCGCAGTACTATTGGGACTCGCCCATATACACAT
>JAGCKB010000150.1 GCA_017647725.1 Bacteroidaceae bacterium | reverse complement strand
TTTTGTTAGCAGATAATAGAAGTATAAAATACACCCAATTTATCGATTGCAAAAATACAATCTTTTGTAACAAAAAACAATACTAAGAAGCTGTTTAAATTTATATCGCCAATTTTTGAACATAAAAAACGGTGAAGCTGTAAGCATCTATATGTTTTTTTTAGAAATTTAAACAGTTTCTAACTACTAATAACAAATATCAAAGGGTTATTTACAACGACGATACTCAGTGAATATATTTACAACAAAAAGAATTACTATACCAATAAAAGACAACGCTGCATTAAGCCCAAACGGGAAACGTTGCGAACCTGATGCAACCCACTTTTGAATATTATCTACAATAAACGGTGCTACAACAATAGCAATATAATTCATTGCCATAATTATTGCAAGTGCAAAAGATGTATTACGCGGCGCTACGGCAACACATCGATCGTAGAGATAAGGTTGTGCGACACCATAGCCAAAACCGCAGATAATACACCCTATGGCAATTGTATATACCGAGCCATAAAGATAAATCATCCAAAGACCAAAGCCAATGAGAGCAAGGCAATATTTCGCAATGCCTGCTCGCATAATATGCAGCAATTGAGGCAAGAAAAATCCCGGCAGCATAATAGAGAGAAAGAAAAGCGCTGTTACCAAACCCGTACTGCCACTGCCCAATTT
Source organism: Bacteroidaceae bacterium (assembly GCA_017647725.1). Taxonomy (GTDB): domain Bacteria; phylum Bacteroidota; class Bacteroidia; order Bacteroidales; family Bacteroidaceae; genus HGM04593. The sequence goes on along the minus strand of JAGCKB010000150.1, from coordinate 1,154 downwards.
ATATTCGCCCATCAAGAATGGAAGATTAAAATTAATAACAACAATAAGATATGTAATAAAGAGGTAGTAGGCCGAGTACATTGCAAGAGCACGATAATCGGTAACAGGGAGAGCAGTTTTTGTTGCTTCTTCAGAAGTTTCGTCCACCCCCCTCTCCCTGGAAAGAAAAGGAACAAGCATAATAGATACTGCCGGCAAAAGATAAACCGCGAAGGGCAAACGCCACTGTATATTGGCAAGATACCCTGTTAGTGCCGTAGCAATAACAAGTGAAGCATTTGTTATTGCCGAGCTATAACCAAACTGCCGCGTACGGTACTCGCCCACAAAATAGCGTGATACAAGCGCTGTAGAGAGAGGTATGATAATGCCTGTTCCCACCCCAAGCAGCACACTGACTGCAATAAGCTGCCACATAGCGTTGCAAAGGAAATACAGAATACCGCTGATAAGAAAAAGCCACAACCCACAAAGTAACGAGCGCACAAAGCCAACCCTCTCGGCCAAATGTCCCGAAAGGAGAACAAAAGGGATAATCAGTAACGAAGGGAGAGAGGTAAGCATCTGTAACTCCATTTCCGTTGCATTTGGAAATACTTTTGTAAGCTTATCAAGTATAGGCGACACTGCAAGTCCCGGCAGCGATGTTAGCGCCGACACCGACCATATTGCGATGAGCGCTTTTAGGGTAATAGTACCCTTTCCAGTCTCTATATTCATACTCTTTTTTTTGTCGTAACAAACAAATGAGACTATTTGTTTTAAGAAGCCGTTTAAATTTCTAAAAAAATATTCATTTATCCCACCTTTTTAATCATAGCCCCCGACGGTAATAAATTAGGTGAAATTAACGGTGCTGAATTTGATGTTAATAAATTTATCGAGTCGTTAAATGAGATAATCAAACAGCAGAAATAATATTTTATATTAGAATAATAGAAATAAAGAATGTATCGAAGGAACTTCAACCTTGATACATTCTTTTTATTTGATAGAGATATATTAGTCTATAATATCCAACATACAAGCATAAAAGTATAACTTATTACAGCTTCTTAAAACAAATAGTCCCTTTTGTTTGTTACGACAAAAAAAAGAGTATGAATATAGAGACAGGAAAGGGTACTATTACCCTAAAAGCGCTCATCGCAATA
>JAGCKB010000149.1 GCA_017647725.1 Bacteroidaceae bacterium | reverse complement strand
GTTATATCTATAATAATCTTTAAAAAATAAAAATAGTGCAAAAAAAACAGTAGAGCATAGTGCTTTTTTAACAGATTATTATATTTTTGCAGATAAATGTGCAATATAAGGCTTTGAATAGATGGAATACACTCATCTTTATCACTTATTGCAATAAAAAAAACGATTACAACAAATGAATATAATTACATATGGATTACACAAACGGTAAAATCAGACAGTTTGCCTGCTTGTCACTGGTGGGTACTGCTGCGCTCTCATTAGGTGCTTGTCAAGAGAAAAAAGAGGAGGCTAAGCCAATGAATATCCTCTATATTATGTGTGACGACCATTCGTATCAGACAATCAGTGCCTACGATACTCGTTACATCAATACTCCCAATATCGACAGAATTGCAGCTGATGGTGTACGTTTTACAAATAGCTTCGTAGCCAATTCTATAAGCGGCCCCAGTCGTGCCTGTATGCTTACAGGAAAGCACAGCTTTGCAAATGGATTTACCGATAATCGCTCGTCGTTCGACGGTTCGCAGCAGACATTCCCCAAACTGCTCCAAGCACAGGGATACGAGACTGCTGTAATAGGAAAATGGCACCTCACATCAGAACCTACGGGCTTTAATCACTGGGATATTCTCATTGGTCAGGGCGACTATTATAATCCTACATTTATATGCAATGGCGAGAAGGTACAGCGTAAAGGATATGCAACAAACGTAACAACCGAACTTGCATTGGATTGGTTAGAGAATGGACGCGATAGTAATAAACCATTCTGTCTGCTTCTGCATCACAAGGCGCCACATCGTACCTGGATGCCCGACACTTGTGACTTTGATTTATTCTGCGACTCGAACTTCCCTTTGCCCGAGACATTCTATGATAATTACGAGGGACGCGAGGCTGCACTTACACAGCACATGTCCATCGCGAAGGATATGGACCTCGTCTATGACCTTAAACTCGCCGACAAAGAGAATGAGATACACTCGCGTCCCGACCTCGAAGCTGCCGGACGCAGAATGTATAGCCGTATGGATTCGGCTCAAAAAGCTGCTTGGGACGCGCACTACGACCGCGTTATTGCCGAGTTTAAGAAGAAAAACCCGAAAGGCAAAGACCTTGATGCTTGGAAATTCCAACAGTATATGCGCGACTATCTGCGTGTGATTACATCGGTCGACCGCAATGTGGGTCAGGTACTCGACTACCTCGAGGCTGAGGGACTTATGGATAATACTCTAATTGTCTACACCTCGGACCAGGGATTTTATATGGGTGAGCACGGTTGGTTCGACAAACGTTTTATGTACGAGGAGTCGTTCCGTACACCTCTATTGATGCGTCTGCCCGGTGGTGTGAAAGGCGATGTGGCACAACTTGTGCAGAATATCGACTATGCGCCCACAATTCTTGAGGCAGCAGGCGTAGAGGTGCCCGAGGATATTCACGGATGCTCGCTTCTGCCTCTGTTAAAGGGTGAGAAGTGGACTGCGAACCGCAAGGCGCTCTACTATCACTACTATGAGTTCCCCGATGAGCACACAGTACGTCCTCATCTTGGTGTGCGCACCGAGCGCTATAAACTCATTCGCATAGTACCTACCGAGTTCCAGGGTAAAGAGCTACAGGGCAGTTGGGAACTTTTCGATCTTCAAGAGGACCCCAACGAGCTTAATAATATCTATGGTAAAGAGGGTACCCTGCAAATTTCCGACAGCCTGAAGATTCTGCTTAAGGAGCTTCAGATGCAGTATGGCGAGGAGAAATATATCGAGATGTAATCTTGATGTTGGTAAAAAATAGTAGCAATGAAAAGCAATAAAAGAAACAATTATAGTCTGACCGATGTTGCAAAAATGAGGCGACAGCCTACATTTGCAACAATGGTCAAACCTATAGGCTCGGCTTGTAACCTAGACTGTAATTATTGCTACTATCGCGATAAATCCGAGATTTATTCGGGGATGATGCCGCGCATGAGCGAGCAGCTTCTCGAAGAGTATATAAAACAGTATTTGCAAGGTGCAAGCCAGCAGCAGATAACATTCTGTTGGCACGGAGGCGAGCCTCTTTTGGCAGGCTTGCCATTTTATCGTAAGGCGGTAGAACTGCAGCAGAAGTATTGTGGCGACAAGATTATTGAGAATACACTGCAGACAAATGGCGTATTGCTAAACGATGAGTGGTGCAGCTTCTTTAAGGATAATAACTTCCTTATAGGACTCTCGCTCGATGGCCCGCAAGATATCCACGATGCTTTCCGACGCGATTGTGGTGGGGCTCCCACCTTTACAAAAGTGGTAAAGGCTGCCGAGAAGATGGCTGCATCGGGAGTAGAGTATAATCTGCTTGCAACGGTGAATAAACGTAGTGAGGGACGCGGAGCCGAGGTCTACCGCTTTTTGGGGACATTGGGAAACTATATGCAGTTCCTGCCCGTTGTAGAGTATGTCCGACTGCGCGAGAACGAGGGCAAGCGTCCGCTAATTGTATCGCCCGACGAAGAAGATGCTGTTGAGGCACCTTGGTCGGTATCGGCAAAAGCATACGGCGAGTTTATGTGCGATGTGTTCGACGAGTGGGTAAAGTATGATGTTGGTTACCGCTTTGTGCAACTATTCGATGCTACGCTTGCCAATTGGTGCGGAGTGCAGCCGGGTGTGTGTTCGTTCTGCGAGACCTGCGGCGATGGATTGGTGGTAGAGCATAATGGCGACGTATATTCCTGCGACCATTTTGTATACCCCGAGTACCGCTTGGGAAATATTATGGAGAAGAGCATACAGCAGATGTATACAAGCAACGAACAACAGGCTTTCGGACGCGACAAGCGCGAGGCATTGCCAATAGAGTGCAAGCGCTGCAGCTACTATTTCCTATGTCGTGGCGAGTGTCCCAAGCATCGCTTCGATTATGCCAAGAATGGCGAGCCCTATAAAAACGTGCTGTGCGAAGGATATAAACAGTTCTTTGTCCACACCGACCCTTATATGAGACAGATGAAAACACTTATAGAGCGTGGAGAACCTGCCTCAAAAATAATGCAATGGAAAAGAGATAGATAATAACTATATTAATAACTAAATCTGAAAAAAACTATATGAATAAGAATTTTGTACTTCCTAAAATTGGTGAACTCCCTGTGCTTGCTTCAATAGAGAGCATCTGTAAGTTCGAGAAAGTTCCTACACAGGTATGCGAGAGCGCTGCCGAAGGAGCAAAAGTGGCTGCCGATATTGTTGTTTCGGCTATAAACAATCATAAAGGTGAACGTAAATTTACCCTCGGCCTCTCTACAGGCCGTACTCCGCTTGGATTATATAACGAACTTGTAAGGAGATACAAGGCGGGTGAGGTGAGCTTTAAGAATGTCGAGGTATTCAGTCTCGATGAGTTCTATCCCATTGAGCCAACCAACCCTCAGAGCCGTAATCATCGTGTGTATGAGGAGTTATTGAATTACATCGATATCGCCCCCGAGAATGTCCACTTCCCCGATGGTACAGTACCTGCCGAAAAAATAAAGGACTATTGTAAGGAGTATGAGCAGAAGGTACACGGCAACATCGACCTTATGATTATGGGTGTCGGTGAGCTTGGTCAGGTCGGATTCAATGAGCCCGGTAGCTACAGAAAGTCGACAACACGCCTGGTGCAGTTGACATATAACAGCCGCAAAACCCAGTTCCAGTTCTTCTCTAACCCAAACGATGTTCCCAAGATGGCCATAACAATGGGTCTTGAGACAATTCGCAGCGCAAAGAGAATTGTGCTTATGATGTGGGGCGAGGATAAGGCGAAGATTGCTCGCGACCTTATCGAGGGCGATGTAACCGAGAATCATCCTTCGACCAACCTGCAGTCGCATCCCAATATGCAGATTATAATCGACGAGGCGGCAGCTCAGGAACTTACACGTGTGAAACAGCCCTGGTTGATTTCTCCTCCCGAGGAGTGGACTCCCAAGCTCATTCGCAAGGCTGTTCTGTGGTTGTGCGGTGTGGTTAATAAACCTATCCTAAAGCTCACATTCCAGGATTATATCAGCAACTCACTCTCCGACCTGCTCGATCGCGTCGACCGCTACGACCAGATAAATATTCGCGTATTTAACGACGTGCAGCATATTATATCGGGTTGGCCTGGTGGAAAACCCAATGCCGACGACTCGACACGTCCCGTTCCCTCATCGCCTTATCCCAAGAGAGTGATTATCTTCTCTCCTCACCCCGACGATGATGTAATCTCAATGGGTGGTACTTTCAACCGCCTTATAGAGCAGGGACACGATGTTCACGTTGCTTATCAGACCTCGGGTAACGTTGCTGTTAACGATGATGTTGTTTTGCAGAATATCGACACAGCTCGTGAAATGGGATTCGGACACCTTGGCGACCTCTTCGACGAGATTCGTGAGATTATCGCATCTAAGGTTCCCGGTCTTCCCGAGCCTGCCGAGTTGTTGCGTTTCAAAGGAGCCATCCGTCGTGCCGAGGCACGTGCTGCTTGCCGCTCAATAGGTCTTGACGACCGTACAAATGCTCACTTCCTGAATCTTCCTTTCTACGAGACAGGAGGTATTAAGAAGGGTAAGCTATCGGACGATGATATAGAGATAACGAAAGAGCTGATGCGCCGCATCAAACCCCATCAGATTTATGCTGCCGGCGACCTTACCGACCCTCACGGCACTCACCGTGTATGTATCGAGGCTGTGCTTCGTGCATTCGACGAGGTCAAGGACGAGGAGTGGGCCAAGGAGTGTCATATATGGCTCTATCGCGGTGCTTGGCAGGAGTGGGATCTTGCCGTTGCCGATATGGCAGTGCCCTTGAGCCCCGAGGAGATGATTCGCAAACGTCACGCAATATTCCGTCACCTCTCGCAGAAGGATATTGTTCCCTTCCCCGGTGAGGATTCTCGCGAGTTCTGGCAGCGTGCCGAGGATCGTATGCAGGGCACTGCGCAGATGTTCGATAAGATTGGTCTGCCCGAGTATCAGGCGATTGAGATGTTTGTGAAACTTCTTTGAAAATAGACGATAGATGAAAAAAATAGTACAAAGAGTATCACTCTCTTTGTTGATTATAATGTTGTTCGCACCTCTTTTTACGGGGTGCGACAACCGTAAAGTAGAGAAGCACTCGCTTGATGTTGTCAGTGGTGTTTTCTTCTTTGATAGTATCCCGTTTAAAATTGGGTCGGTGTCGTTGGACTATGCGCGACTTCCACGTGGCTATTGGGAACAGCGTATTCAGCTCGTGAAGGAGTTGGGCGTAAATACAATTATGGTGCGTGTTCCCTGGATGCTGCACGAACCCGAGGAGGGTGCTTTCTGCTTCGACGGCGATTGCGATATTCGTGAGTTCTGTTCTCTTGCACAGGAAAATGGATTGCTCGTGTGGTTGCACGTAGGACCTTATGTCGATGCTCATCTCGATATGGGAGGTATGCCGTGGTGGCTGCTCAAGGACGAGAAACTGAACCTGCGCTCACGACAGAAACAATTTATGGATAAAGTGGGACGTTTCTATCGCGCCCTGGCATCGCAACTTGCCGACAGACAGCTATCGCGCGGGGGTAATATTGCTCTTATACACATTGAGGAACCCGATGGACTGCAACCCAACCACAAAGCCTACCTTGCGGCACTATGCGATTCGGTGCGCAGCGCCGGTTTCAATGAGACGCTGCTGACAGTAGTAACAACAAAAGAAAATGTGCATCAAGTGCCTATTGATAAGGCTCTTGCAGCCTACTCGATAGATGATAAGCAGTCGGCAATGTCTAATTTTGCAGGAGCAAGGAAACATAATCCCAATTCACCTGTTCTCTGTTTCGATGTTGCTCGCAGTTGTTGGCACGTGTGGGGCGAGAGAGTGCCTCTGCGTAATCTCGACAAGCCTTTTGCACGTCTCTTCGAGGTGTTCGAGGGCTCGGGCTCGGCCAATGTGAGTGTGGCTCTTGGTGGAACCTCGTTCGGTCATCTTGCAGGTGCAGAAATCAGGGATGGACGTTTTCGTCCCTTCTCCACTGCGTACGATAATAACTCTATTTTCAACGAGAGTGGACGTTATCGCGAGGCAATCACAATGTATCGCGAGGCTTTTTATCGTTCGGCAACACAGGTGCTGCCTGCAAAGGTTGACTCAGTACCTATTTTTGAGATGAATATGCTGCCCGAGACAGCAGTGACATCTTTCTCTTCGCTATTCGATAGTCTGCCTCAGGCGATAACCTCGCAACAACCTCTCACTTTCGAGCAGTGTGGCATTGGTTACGGTGCAGTACTTTATACAACTACACTTCCCGAGATTAAGAAGGGCAGTAAGCTATCTTTTGATGCCCTGCGCGACAATGCACAGCTTTTTATCGATGGCAAGCGAGTGGCAATGCTCAGCAGGGTTGATGGCGATAGTATTATAGCTTTGCCCGAGGAGGCTTCGGGAGCAACTATTCAGATACTTGTGGATGCTTTCGGACGTGTATCAAATCTGTTTAAATACAAGGATTATAAGGGTATTGTCGGTAATGTATCTGTGGTCGATTCAAAAGGTGCGCGCACCAATTTGATAAATTGGGAGAATACTCCTCTTTCAGCCGATTATTCCAATGCCTCGGTGCGTGCTTTTGGCAATTTGACTAAAACAGGTGAACCGGGCTATTATCGAACTCTCTTCGATGCTCCTGGCAAGGGCGATTTCTTCCTCTTTACAGGTAGCTGGGGACGTGGCGAGATGTGGATAAATGGTCACTCTCTTGGCCGTTTCTGGAACCGAGGTGCGCAAAAGACGCTTTATGTCCCGGGATGTTGGCTTAAAGAGAAGGATAACGAACTTATTATTCTCGATTATGTAGGCCCGACACAGCCTGTGGTCGAGGGGTACAAGAGTGCCATTCTCGATTGAAAATAATTCCCCGTCTGTTTAGGTGTTACAAACGGGTGTATAATGAATAAAATAACCCGTCTCTGATTATTTGGGGACACAAAAAAAAGAACTATGAAAAAAGGACTATTTATCTGCGCAATTTTAATGAGTGCAATGTTCCTGAGCTGCGGTAGCGGTAGCGGTAGCGACGAAAAAGATTATTTGGATTATCTTTTGGTGAAATTTAAGGGCGATGAAAAATGGAGCCTCTTGAATGCCAAAGGCGAGGTGTTGCAACGAGATAAATTGGCAAGCAGTCGTGAGCCCTCGATGGTTAGTAGCGGTATCTTTGTTGCCGATGGCGGGTATTACAATGTCGATGATATTGCAACGCCGATATTCGACTCGAAATATATCTGTGGTACACAATTTGTAAACGGGCAGGCTGTTGCTGTTGTTGAAGACGAGTCGGGTAATCAATTCTTTGAGTTGATTGATACAAAGGGTGAGGAAATTGACCTTCTGTTGGGCGAGCGTGAGATTACTCTCTACCGACACGGTTATTATTCTACATACAATGATGAGGGCAAGAGAATAATTTGTCTTATAGGCAATCATATGACCGGTATGAGTGCGAGGGGCAATGTTGTTCTTGGCCCCAACCTCACAGGAGCGTTGTTTTATGGAAAGGATGCCCGCGGATTCACCGACCGCGACAATAAAACCTATCGTGCATACGACAATACCGGCGTCGAGATGTGGAGCACCAAAGACAATCTGCTGAATTTTAAGGATTGTCATAAAATGGGTTATCTGGTAAAAAGAACCGACGATGGTCATTTGGTAATTCTCGACCTCGATTTAAAAGAAATCTTCTCGCATCCCGATGCCTATGTTCGCAGTCGAATCTATGGCTCGGATGGTTACACAGACGATATATTCTTTGATGACAAGGTTGTCTATTGTCCCGATGCACACGCCTACAAGTTTGGTTTGATGAAAATTGATGGTACAGTGTTGTTTGAGCCACAATTCAGTAAGCTCGTATATTTAGGCGATGGTATCTATCTTGCCGATTATGCCGACGATGGCGAGTCAGAAGATATTGGTTATTTGATAAACGAAAAGGGCGAAAAAATAATTGAAGATAAGATAGATGTTTTATCGACACAGGCACAAGTGCTTCGTAGTTTAAAACCTCGTTTAGGAAAATATTTTATTCTTTATAACGAGAATCGCGAAGTAATCTTTGTCGATGGTAAGGGTAGTCGTTTGGAGCTGCCAGCCGAGTTGAGAAATGCAGCTTGTTTGGGCAATAACGTATATTTAGTGGCAGATGTTCGTATTCGTAACAGATTCAAACAACAGTAATTTTTCTGTTTATACTTCTAAATAAAGCGACCGAGAATATTATTTGTTCTCGGTCGCTTTAATAAAATGTTTTTACTCCTCGTCAATAATTCCGTTGTATTCGAGTTCGCCCTCGATTACAAAGAAAAGCTCCTCGGGGTCGTATTCTCCAATTCCATTCTTCTTTGCCTCTTTGGCTACGAATTTGGCAATCTCATTGATGTCAATGTCGATATATTCGTTGCCCGAGTCAAGAATACCGCTCTTGTCATAATAGTCGTAGATGGTATCAAGAATGTAATAGAAATCGTCGTCGCTGTATTTCTCTTTCAGCTCCTGTGGCAGGTGCTCACGTATATATGCAATGGTCTTCTCGTCGTCGAGGTCTTCCATTGCGAACTCATCGTTCTGCATACTGTAATGCTTTTATTATGCCAAAAGAGCATCGAAGAGCTTCTGAACGTCGCCCTTAGACTTTGAACCGACGAACTTGTTAACTACCTGTCCGTTCTTTATGAAAAGTACGGTGGGTACGTTGCGGATATTGAACTCGTCGGTGAGGTCAACAGCCTCCTCAATGTCGCACTTACCAACTGCGATACGTCCGTCATACTCCTTGGCAAGCTCGTCGATGATGGGGGCAAGCTGGCGGCAAGGGCCACACCATGTTGCGCTGAAATCAATTACAATGGGCAATTCCGATGCCAAAAACTCCTTTGCATTGCTGTCTGTTACAATTACTTCCATTTTCTCTAAAATTTAAAAAGTTATCAATTAAGTTTGTATTCAATATTGGGTAACGACTTTATGTAGTCGATAAATTCTTGTTCTACGGTAATGCCGTTCTTGCGGGATACAAGCTCCAATGAGAAACCATTCTCGGCATCTTTTATGTTGAACTGCAGTTTACAGTTGCCGGGGTGCTGAACTACATAGTCGGCAATGTACTCGTATACATCCTGGGTGAAACTCATTACTTCGAATGTTATTGTAATGCTCTTTACTATCTGTTCCTTTACATCGGCAAGCAACTGTATGCTGTTTATTGCAAATTCCATCTCATCGGGCTTCCAGCGTTTGGGTTGGCAACTGCCTGTCAGATAGAGGAATGTGCCGGGTACAAAGTAGGACGATTTCTGTATCCAGTCGTCGCCAAAGAAGGGGAATTCGGCTGTGCCGCTGAAGTCCTCAATCTTTACGATGCCAAAGGGATTACCACGCTTCGTCTGTCCTGTGCGTGGCGCCTCGCTGACGATGCCTCCGAATGTCACTTTGCGGTTTTTCAGATTATCGATGTTGGCAAACTCCTCGGCTTTTGTATTGCAGAATTCGTTAAGAACAAGTGCATACTCGTCGAGCGGGTGTGCCGATAGGTAGATACCGACAAGCTCGCGTTCGCGGTTCAAGCGTTCGAGACTGCTCCAATTACCACCTTCGGGAACCTCGGGGTGGGGAATCTCGGCCATCTCTTCGTCGCCAAAGAGCGACATTTGCGACATATTCTTATCCATCTGGAAGCGGTTACCATATTTAACAAGCGCCTCGAGAAACTGTTCGCCCTTGCTGTTGGTTCCCATATACTGTTCGCGCTCTATGCCACCCGATAGCTCGTCAAAAGCACCTGATAGTGCAAGGCACTCTAAGTTCTTGCGGTTGCAGGCTGTAAGGTTCACGCGCTCCACAAAATCGAAAATAGTTGTGAAGGGGCCGTTGGCCTCGCGCTCGTCAATGATACTTTGCACAGCATTCTCTCCAACGCCTTTGACTGCGCACAGTCCGAAGCGGATGTGTCCGTGTTTGTTTACACTGAACTTGCGGCGCGACTCGTTTACGTCTGGACCAAGAACCTTTATTCCCATTGCCGTGCACTCCTGCATCAGCTTGGTGATTTCGGTTATGTTCGACAGGTTGCGGCTTAGGGCACCGGCCATATACTGCGAGGGGTAGTGTGCCTTCAAATAGGCTGTCTGATAGGCTACCCACGAGTAACAGGTGGCGTGTGACTTGTTAAATGCGTATGAGGCGAATTTTTCCCAGTCTGCCCATATCTTTTCGAGGGTCTCGGCTGGATGCCCGTTCGACTGTCCACCCTTGATGAATTTGGGTTTAAGCTCGTCGAGCTTCTCTTTTAGCTTCTTACCCATTGCCTTACGCAGTGTGTCGCTCTCGCCGCGGGTAAAGTTGGCCAGCAGACGCGAGAGAAGCATCACCTGCTCTTGATAGACCGTAATTCCGTAGGTGTCTTTAAGGTACTTCTCCATACAGGGGAGGTCGTACTTTACAAGCTCGGGGTTGTGCTTACGCTGGATAAAGTCGGGGATATAATCCATTGGGCCCGGACGATAAAGGGCGTTCATCGCAATCAAATCCTCGAATGTGCTGGGTTGCAGCTCGCGCAGGTATTTCTGCATTCCGGGAGACTCGAACTGGAATGTGCCTATTGTGTTTCCCTTGCAGTAGAGCGAGTATGTGAGTTCATCGTCAATGGGTATTTTGTCAATGTTTACCTCCTCGCCTAAACTCTGTTTTATATTTTCGAGCGCTTCGTTTATTACCGATAGGGTCTTAAGACCCAAAAAGTCCATCTTAATGAGTCCTGTCTCTTCAATTACGCTGCCCTCGTATTGTGTTACGAGTAGTTTTTCGCCTGTCTCCTTATCCTCAGCAATGCTTATGGGCACGTGGTCGGTGATATCGTCGCGACAGATAATTGTGCCGCAGGCGTGTACTCCGGTGTTGCGCACGTTGCCTTCGAGCATCTTTGCAAATCGGATGGTGTCGCGCAGCAGAGGGTCGGGCGAAGCTTCGGCCTCGCGTAGCTCGGGCACTGCAGCTATTGCGTTGGGCAGGTTCATCTTCTTGCCATCGGGCAGACGGTCGGGAATTGCCTTGCACAATCGGTTCGAGGTCTCCAATGGTACCTTTTGCACGCGGGCAACATCTTTGATAGCCAATTTTGTTGCCATAGTACCGTAGGTGATAATGTGTGCCACCTTCTCTTGTCCATACTTCTCGGTAACCCATTTGAGCACCTCGCCACGTCCGTCGTCGTCAAAATCGACGTCGATATCGGGGAGTGAGATACGGTCGGGGTTCAAAAAACGCTCGAACAGAAGGTCGTATTTTATGGGGTCGACACGTGTAATCTCAAGGCAGTAGGCAACTACGCTACCTGCTGCCGAACCACGTCCCGGACCAACGGCTACTCCAAGCTTTTCGCGAGCAGCACGTATAAAGTCTTGTACTATAAGGAAGTATCCCGGGAAACCCATCGTCTTCATAATGTGAAGCTCAAAGTCGATGCGGTCGGTTAGTTCCTGTGAGAAAGGCTCGGGGTAGCACTTTTTTGCTCCGTCGTATGTTAGTTTACGCAGATAGTCGCCCTCGAGCTTTATGCGGTAGAGTTTTTCGTATCCTCCTAATTTCTTAATCTTTTTCTCGGCCTCCTCTTGCGAAAGTACTACGTTTCCCTTTTCGTCGCGCGTAAACTCGTCGAAGAGGTCTTGGTGGGTGAATTTTTGACGGTAAAGCTCCTCGGTGCCAAACTCCTCGGGAATTGCAAAGTTGGGCATAATGGGAGCGTTGTCTATGCTGTAGAACTCAACTTTGTCGCAAACCTCTACAGTGTTGCTCAGGCTCTCGGGGATATCGCCAAAGATGGCATTCATCTCCTCTTTAGTCTTCATCCACTCCTGCTTCGAGTAGAGCATACGCTTGGGATCGTCAAGGTCTTTGCCTGTGCTAAGGCAGATGAGGCGGTCGTGTGCCTCGGCATTCTCTTCGTCTACAAAGTGTACGTCGTTGGTGCACACAAGTTTTACACCGCACTTTTTGCTCAGTTCTATGATACGTTTGTTTACATCCAACTGTATCTCGTAGACCTCGTGGTTGGCACGCTCTACGGTGGCTTTATGCAACTGTAACTCAAGATAATAATCCTCGCCGAAGATGCTCTTGAACCAGTTTACCGAATCTTCGGCCTCTTGCAGTTTACCCTGTCTTATGAGTTGTGGAATCTCGCCACCCAAACAGGCCGAGCAGACAATAAGGCCCTCTTTGTATTTCTCTAACTCCACTTTGTCGGTTCGTGGTGTGTAGTAGTAGCCCTCGGACCAACCTTTAGATACAATTTTAATAAGGTTGTGGTAACCCTGTTTGTTCTTTGCCAACAGCACAAGGTGATGTCCGCGCATATCCTCCTTTGTTTCGCGGTTAAAGAGGCGTCTCTCGGCTACATAAACTTCGCAACCAATGATTGGCTTGAACTTCTCATCGTCCGATTTACCTTTGTTCATCTTATTTACATAATTGTAGAACTCTTTAATGGCCATCATATTGCCGTGGTCGGTAACGGCAATGCCCTTCATGCCGTCGGCAATAGCTTTGTCGACGAGACGTTTAACCGATGCTTGACCATCAAGAATCGAGTATTGTGTGTGCACGTGTAGATGAACAAAATCTTGCATATTTCTGTTTCTTGCAACCTTTTTAATTAATCCATAAGAAGAGCCCACGACGGGGTAGGTAGCAAAGATAATAGCAATCGGGCATATTGCATAATTCTTTTCGAAAAAAAGTTATTAACATTTATGCATATTTCACACAAATGACACTCTGTTAAGGAGTGTTTTCGCAGTATAAGTATTCTTTTCTGCTTTTAAGTGCAATTTAAAGATTGTTTTTGTCCTTTTTTGTTGGGAATTTAACAAATTCTGACTATTTTTGTGCTTGCAATCTCAACATACAATCAATGAAACGAATAAGAAAAATTAAAAAAATGCGTATTCACAGAGAGGGAACAAGTATCCTTGTAACTTCTTGTGTGATTTTTCTGCTTATTAATGCATTATGTTGGTATTTTGTACCTTCCGAGATTATAAATGTTGCAGTTTCGGGTATCTCACTTTTTGTTTACCTTTTAATGGTGAATTTCTTCCGCAGCCCTAAAAGAGTATTTGAGGGTGATACCGAGAAGGTTGTAGTTGCGCCAGCCGATGGTAGGATTGTAGTGGCCGAGAAGGTTTTCGAACCCGACCACTTTAAAGATTATAGAATAATGGTCTCAATATTTATGAGTCCTATGAATGTGCATGCCAATTGGTATCCCGTTGAGGGAACCGTTACACGTGTCGATCATATGAACGGTCGCTTCCATAAAGCATGGTTGCCCAAGGCAAGCACCGAGAATGAGCGCTCATTGGTTGTTATACGCACAGAGGATGGCACAGATGTACTTGTTCGTCAGGTAGCAGGAGCTATGGCACGACGCATCGTTACGTATGCCGAGGTAGGTGAGGATTGTTACATCGACGAACATATGGGCTTCATTAAATTTGGTTCGCGTGTCGATGTCTATCTTCCTTTGGATGCCGAGGTACTTGTAGACCTTGAACAAAAGACTGTAGGTAACGAGACTGTAATTGCAAAATTAAAATAAGATAACCTTAGTTTAAATTAATATAGCTGTGACGTGGGCTCTGCATATTAAGGAGCGCAGTGGCACAACTGCAAAAAAAAGAATGATATGTCCATCAAGAAGCATATACCAAATTCAATAACTTGCTGTAACCTCTTCTCGGGTTGTATAGCATGTACAATGGCTTTTGAGGGTCAATATGTATGGGCACTTACATTTATTGTATTGGGCGCAGTGTTTGATTTCTTTGATGGAATGGCGGCTCGTCTCTTGCACGTCAGCTCTCCTATGGGTGTTGAGATGGATTCCCTTGCCGATGATGTCACATTTGGTTTTGCCCCGGCTGCGATAGTGTTTAATTTTATGCATCAGCTGGCCTATCCTACCTATCTTGGCCCCATTGCCAACCTATTACCTTATGCAGCATTCTTTATAGCTGTATTTTCGGCAGTACGTCTGGCTAAATTTAATATCGATACACGACAGACAACATCTTTTATTGGTCTGCCCACACCCGCCAATGCTCTATTCTGGGCTTCGCTTGTGGCAGGAGCCGGCGATTGGGTGCTAAGCTTGAATGCAGGATGGTTCTTTATGCTGGCGCTCGTAATTCTCTCATCCTACCTTCTTGTCAGCGAGATAAAGATGTTCTCTCTTAAGTTCAAACGTCTTGCCTGGCGCGCCAACCGACGTCGTTACATATTCTTGTTAGTGGCTCTTCCTATGCTTTCACTTGGTTTGGTTGCAGCAGTGCCTATCATCGCTTGGTATGTCATTTTGTCGGTATATCTGTCAGTGAAAAAGTAATTTAACAAAATTTGTCTTATTTCTTTTGTGCTGCTACCCCTTTGGCACTATTTTTGCAGTACCCTTAGTGTATCATAGATGAAAAGTCGCGGAGAGTCCGCATAACCTTTTCATAACCATTTTTATATTAAAGGTATGAGCATAATATTATTTATAATCTTATTTATAGTTGTTCTATTCATTATAGGACTATCTTTCATTGCGTCTATTATACGTGGTTTACTCTCTTTCTTAGGGTTGGGACGCAGGAACAGCAATGGCTATCATAATACAAGAGAGCAGGCAAGGGGAACAGAATACCGTCAGCAGAATAGAACCCGTCAGCAGGAGAGATCGACTTCGGGGTGGCACTATTCGCCCGAGGCTGAGCAAAAAAGGCAAAAACGTAAGAAAATTTTCGAGGCTAACGAGGGTGAGTATGTCGATTTCGAGGAGGTTGATAAATAAACAATGTAGTGAGATGTTCGAACATCTCACTACATTGTTTATTTATGGTTGTTTAAGTTATCTTTTTCCCTTAAAGAAGGATTTCATAAGTTCGGCAGCCTCCTCGGCACATACACCGCTTAATACCTCGGTTTTTGGGTGCAGTACATCGGGAGCCAGGCGGCGGTATCCTCTTTTCTCATCATCGGCTCCGTAGACAAGGCGGCCTAACTGCGCCCATCCAATTGCACCTGCGCACATAGGGCAAGGCTCGACGCTTACATAAAGCGTACAGTCGTTAAGATATTTCCCTCCAATGTGTGATGCAGCAGCTGTTATTGCCTGCATCTCGGCGTGCGCTGTAACGTCATTAAGCGTCTCGGTCAGATTATGACAGCGTGCTATTATGCGTCCGTTGCACACTACAACTGCACCAACTGGAACCTCACCAAGGTCGTATGCTTTGCGTGCCTCGGCAATAGCCTGTTTCATATAATGTGTGTCCTGATTAATCTCCATAGTTCTTTCTTTTAGTTGTTTAAATTTATCTTCTCATCTCGTGCTCGTTAAAGAGGGTGGGATAGTCTTCATCTATGTTTTTATATATGAATGCCAACAGTGTCTCGCGCATCCAATTGCTTTTGTTGCCTATCTTATGTTTTTTAAGATATTCATCGATAATTCTGTTCTCCTCGTCACTGACAAGGCATACAACACGTTTGTGTCGCACTGGTTGTATGCGAGCAGTTGTTGCCTTAGGGGTCTTTTTTCTGGGGGCCATTTATCTGTGTGTTAATGATATGTTGTGCAAAATTACATTTAAGTTGTTCTAAAAACAAACTTTTTTGTTGTCTTTTGCTATTGGATTACCTATCTTCGCGTAATTAATTATGCTTTTTTATGGCTGAACATAATTTACTTGGTAATAAAGGTGAGATGTTGGCTGCCCGATATCTTATGGAACAGGGGTTTGCTATTCGCGAATATAACTGGCGCAGCGGTCACAAAGAGATTGACCTTGTGGCGCAAGAGCGCGATGTGCTTGTCTTTGTCGAGGTGAAGACACGCAGCAGCGAAGCCTTTGGCGATGCTCGTAATGCCGTTACGCCGTTCAAGCAACGCAATCTGGTGCTTGCAGCCGAGGCATATGTAAGAGCAAAGAAAATTGACCTTGAAACCAGGTTCGATGTAGTCACTGTGGTTGGCACTGACGATACCCATAAGATAGAGCATATACGTGACGCTTTTTATCCGCAATTATTATGAATATAGAGGATGCACGCCTTTTCTGTCTTGGTATGCCGGGAGCTACCGAGGATTTTCCTTTCGATGAGACAACGCTTGTCTTTCGTATCGAAGGTAAGATTTTTGCATGTGTCGACCTTCTGAATACCTCTTGGTTCTGTGTTAAATGCGACCCTGAACGTGCTATTGAACTACGTGAGAGGTATGAGCAGATTGCTCCTGCATGGCATTGGAACAAGAAATATTGGAATCAACTGGATATTGAACATCTGCCCGATGAGCTTGTGTGTGAATGTATCGTACACTCATACGACGAGGTGTTAAAGAAATTACCCCAAAAGATACGTGTAAAGTATGGCCGATGAATTAAAAGAAATATTCAGGGTGCATCTTGGTGTTGTGGATTCAACTAACCGATATGCACGTGACGAGGCACATTCGCTTAAGGCATCGGCCGGTAATGCAGCCTTAATTGCGGTCACCGCTGATAATCAGACTGCGGGACGCGGTCAAAGAGGAAACAAATGGCTGTCGAGTGGTGGCGAAAATGTATTGCTCACTATTCTTGTAGAGCCGCATTTTCTTGCACCTGTACGTCAGTTTGCCTTGTCGCAGGCAATAGCCTTGGCTGTGCGCGATGCAATGCAAAAGTATGGTATTGCAGTGTTACTAAAATGGCCCAATGATATTTATGTCGGTAAGGGAAAGCTGGCTGGTATCCTTGTTGAGTTGGATTATGAATCCGATTATATAGCAAGAGCAATCATCGGGGTAGGACTTAATGTCAATCAGACCGAGTTTGTGCCAATGGAGCGTATCCCTACATCGATGAGGATGCTCACAGGTTATGATTTTGACGTGAATGACGTGACAAACTCTATTTTAATTAATTTTGTCAAACGCTATTCACAGATAGTGGAGTGCGACTCTCAGTTGGCCGACGAGTATAAGCAGGCGCTGATGGGGTGGGGGGTGTTGCTGCGTTATAAAGATGCATCAGGGACATTCAATGCCGTTATCGAGGATGTAGAGCCCGATGGACATCTCCTGTTGCGTAGTGACGATGGTGTGTTGCGACGTTATGCGTTTAAAGAGATTGAACTCTGTTTGTAGGCGTCTCGTGTATTAATCGTTCCTTTGTGCAAGTTTCTTGGGCGATTGAAAAACGCGTCCCGTCAATGAATATCATCTGAAAGAATATCGGTTAACGCTGCTTCTTTGCCTCGTTCTCACGCTCACGGCGCAGTCTCTGGCGGCGGCGCATAAGGAACCACAGACACACGAGGGCTGCGTAAGATACACCAATGATGGCCCACTTCTCGTTGTTACTCATCTCGTGGTTACGAGGAAAGAAGTAGATATACATACAGGTAGTGTATACGAATAGTATTGCAACTGTCCAATTGGGGTTTTTAAGAAATCTCATTTTACTCTTTTTAAAATTCGATGCTAAGGTACTCTTTTTTTTCAATATCTTAATTGAAACAGTTACTAAAGATGCTATTATTTAACCTTTGTTGCACTTTCGCAAAAAAAAATATATATTCGCACAATAAATATATGACTATCTTAAAAAACAGAAAATATGGCAAAATTTAATCGTATTCTCCTAAAGCTTAGTGGAGAGAGCCTTATGGGCGAACAGGGTTATGGTATCGATGTAAAGCGTCTTAATGAGTATGCAGCACAGATTAAGGAGGTTTCCGAGATGGGTGTGCAGATTGGTATTGTAATTGGTGGCGGTAATATCTTTCGTGGCCTGACAGGTGCCGGTAAGGGATTCGACCGCGTTAAAGGTGACCAAATGGGTATGATGGCAACCGTAATAAACAGTCTTGCCCTAAGCTCGGCTCTCGAGGCTGCCGGTGTTCCTACTAAGGTGCTTACTGCGATACGTATGGAGCCTGTTGGCGAGTTCTATACAAAGTGGAAAGCCATAGATGCAATGAAGGAGGGACGCGTGGTTATTATGGCAGCAGGTACAGGCAGCCCCTATTTTACTACCGATACAGGTTCTTCGCTTCGTGGTATTGAGATTGAGGCCGATGTAATGCTTAAAGGTACACGTGTCGATGGTATCTATACTGCCGACCCCGAGAAAGACCCCACTGCAACAAAATTCAGCGATATATCTTACGACGAGGTTATCAGTCGCGGACTTAAGGTAATGGATATTACCGCTACTGCAATGTGTCGCGAGAATAATCTCCCTATCTATGTCTTTAATATGGATGTTGTGGGTAACCTAAAGAAGGTTATGAATGGCGAGGAGATTGGTACTTTTGTGCATCCTTGATTTCTACTGCATATACTGCATATTATAAAAATATAGAGCACCCTCAAAAGTGCTCTATATTTTTTATATAACCTTTGCAATTGTCATTAGGGAATGTCGGGATAGCCCTGAGTAAAGCATTTTAGCATCAGCCATCCTCCGTTGATGTCTAATTCGGAATTTAATGACGAAATGCTGTTGGGTGATAGTGCTTTTGTTATACCGCCATTCAGGATAAATAGGTCGGACGATATTGCAATATCCTTAGATGATGATGCAACAAGTGTTCCTTCATTCACTGTTAGGATAGTGCAGGTAATGGCACGTGTCTTTTTGTTATCTACGTTGTCGTAGTAGTTCTCTCCATCGGCAATGAGCGTGATGCTGCCGCCGTCTATCGTTACATTGCTGTCGCAGTTGATGGCTTTTGCTCCCTCGCCGGTACATTTTACAGAGAGTGAACCTCCTTTGATAATAATATCTCCTACACATTGTACTCCCGCTGCGGCTGTGGTGTCAGCTTTGTTTATGCCGCCTGTGGCAATACCTGTGAGTTCGCCTGCCAATAATGACATACTGCCGTCGCAGTTGATAATCTTTGAACCGTCACCCTCGGTCTGCGCTCTCACTACGCCACCGT
>JAGCKB010000148.1 GCA_017647725.1 Bacteroidaceae bacterium | reverse complement strand
GTTTCGTGCGTATGGCCCGTACCATCCGTGAGCGTATGAATGTTCGTGACAATGAGGTATTTACTCCCATCGACCTGATTAACGCAAAGACTTTGTCGAGCGTTATCAACTCCTTCTTCGGAACCAACCAGTTGTCGCAGTTTATGGACCAGACCAACCCTCTGGCCGAGATGACTCACAAGCGTCGTTTGTCGGCTCTCGGCCCCGGTGGTCTTTCTCGTGAGCGTGCAGGTTTCGAGGTTCGAGACGTACACTATACACACTATGGTCGTCTTTGTCCTATCGAGACTCCCGAGGGTCCTAACATTGGTCTTATATCTTCGCTCTGTATCTATGCCAAGATAAATGAGCTTGGATTTATTGTAACTCCCTATCGTCCTGTTGCAAATTCTAAGGTAGATATCAACAACGAGAATGTTGTTTATTATACTGCCGAGGAGGAGGAGGGCAAGATTATTGCTCAGGGTAATGCACCTCTTGATCCTCAGGGTAACTTCATCCGTAAGAGAGTAAAATCTCGTCAGGATGCCGACTATCCCGTTGTTGAGCCCGGTCGCGTAGAGCTTATGGACGTTGCTCCCCAGCAGATTGCCTCTATTGCAGCTTCTCTTATTCCCTTCCTTGAGCACGACGATGCCAACCGTGCGCTGATGGGTTCTAACATGATGCGTCAGGCAGTACCTCTTCTTACTACCGAGGCTCCTATCGTGGGTACAGGTATCGAGAGACAGCTTGTCGAGGATTCACGTACACAGATTGTTGCCGAGGGTAGCGGAGTTATTGAATTTGTTGACGCTTCTAAGATTATAATCAAGTACGACCGCACCGAGGAGGAGGAGTTCGTAAGCTTCGAGCCCGCCTCAAAGGAGTATATCATTCCCAAGTTCCGTCGTACCAACCAAAATATGACTATCGACCTTCGTCCCATCTGCGATAAAGGTCAGCGTGTAAAGGCAGGTGATATCCTCACCGAGGGTTACTCGACACAGGGTGGCGAGCTTGCTCTTGGTAAGAACCTTCTTGTTGCATATATGCCTTGGAAGGGTTACAACTATGAGGATGCTATCGTGCTTAACGAGCGCGTAGTTCGTGAGGATGTTCTTACATCGGTACACGTAGACGAACTCTCACTCGAGGTTCGCGAGACAAAGCGTGGACTCGAGGAGTTTACATACGATATTCCCAATGTCAGCGAGGATGCAACAAAAGACCTCGACAAGAATGGTATCATTCGCGTGGGTGCTTGTGTTAAGCCCGGTGATATCATCATAGGTAAGATTACTCCCAAGGGCGAGTCGGATCCCACACCCGAGGAGAAGCTGTTGCGTGCTATCTTTGGTGACAAGGCAGGTGATGTTAAGGATGCATCACTCAAGGCATCTCCCTCGCTTCAGGGTATTGTAATTGATCGTCGTCTCTTCCAGCGTGCCGAGAAGACACGTTCGGCAAAGCTTGCCGACAAGGCTAAGCTTCCCAAAATTGACGACGAGTTCATGGAGAAGGTAGATGAGTTGAAGGGTGTTCTTATTACAAAACTCTTGAAACTCATTGGCGGCCGTGTATCACAGGGTGTAAAGGATTTTATGGGTACCGAGGTTATCGCAAAGGGTGCAAAGTTCACAAAGCAAGACCTCGAGGCTATGGACTTTACATCTATCCAGCTGAGCAAATGGACTGCCGATGCACACACCAACGACCTTATCCGTGCTATCATCATCAACTTCCTGCACAAATACAAAGAGCTTGATGCCGAGGTTAAGCGCGAGAAGTTTGCTCTTACAATAGGTGATGAGCTACCCTCGGGTACAATGAAGATGGCCAAGGTTTACATTGCCAAGAAACGTAAGATTGGTGTAGGAGATAAGATGGCGGGACGTCACGGTAACAAGGGTATTGTATCGCGTGTGGTACGTCAGGAGGATATGCCTTTCCTCGCCGACGGAACTCCTGTAGATATTATCCTTAACCCTCTGGGTGTGCCTTCACGTATGAACATCGGTCAGATTTTCGAGACTGTACTTGGTCGTGCCGGTAAGGAGCTTGGTGTTAAGTTCGCTACTCCTATCTTCGACGGTGCTTCACTTGACGACCTCTGCACCTGGACCGATAAGGCAGGTCTTCCCCGATTTGGTAAGACTTACCTCTTCGACGGTGGTACAGGAGAGCAGTTCGACCAGCCTGCGACAGTGGGTGTCAGCTATATGCTTAAGTTGGGTCACATGGTCGAGGACAAGATGCACGCCCGTTCAATCGGTCCGTACTCACTCATTACCCAGCAGCCCCTTGGTGGTAAGGCTCAGTTCGGAGGTCAGCGTTTCGGAGAGATGGAGGTTTGGGCACTGGAGGCATTCGGTGCAGCACACATCCTTCAGGAGATTCTGACAATCAAGTCGGACGACGTTGCAGGCCGCTCAAAGGCTTACGAGGCTATTGTAAAGGGCGACGCAATGCCTACACCCAGTATCCCCGAATCGCTCAACGTATTGTTGCACGAGCTTCGTGGTTTGGGATTGAGCATTTCATTCGATTAATAATATTCTTCACGTTTGTCAATATATAACTATGGCTTTTAGAAAAGACACTAAGACAAAGAACAGTTTCACGAAGATAACCATTGGTCTTGCTTCTCCTCAGGAGATTTCGGCCAATTCGTGCGGAGAGGTGTTGAAACCCGAAACAATCAACTACCGTACCTATAAGCCCGAGCGTGACGGATTGTTCTGCGAGCGCATTTTCGGTCCGGTAAGAGATTACGAGTGCCACTGCGGTAAGTACAAGCGTATACGTTACAAAGGTATCGTTTGCGACCGATGCGGTGTAATGGTAACCGAGAAGAAGGTTCGTCGTGAGCGTATGGGACATATTCAGCTTGTAGTGCCCGTTGCACACATCTGGTATTTCCGTTCACTCCCCAATAAGATTGGATACCTCTTGGGATTGCCTACCAAGATGCTCGACGCAGTAATATACTACGAGAAATATATCGTTATCCAGCCCGGTGTGATGGCACGTAAGGACGACGAGGCACGTGTTGATATTCCCGGTAAGGAGAATGTACTTGACGGTGTCGACCGTAATCAGTTGCTCACAGAGGAGCAGTATCTCACAATCCTTGAGAATCTTCCCCAGGGTAACCAGGCACTCGATGATAACGATCCCAACAAGTTCATCGCAAAGATGGGTGCCGAGGCAGTGTACGACCTCCTTTGCCGTATCGACCTCGACTCACTCTCATACGAGTTGCGTAACCGCGCAAATACCGATATGTCGCAGCAGCGTAAGAACGAGGCTCTTAAGCGCCTTCAGGTGGTAGAGTCGTTCCGTTCATCTATGGCTGCATCAAATGGCAACAACCGTCCCGAGTGGATGATTATGACAGTTATTCCTGTCATTCCACCCGAATTGCGTCCTCTTGTACCTCTGGATGGTGGTCGCTTTGCAACATCCGACCTCAACGACCTTTACCGTCGTGTTATCATACGTAATAACCGTCTTAAGAAACTCATCGAGATTAAGGCTCCCGAGGTGATTCTGCGTAACGAGAAGCGTATGCTTCAGGAGGCAGTAGACTCACTCTTCGATAACTCACGTAAGGCAAGTGCTCTTAAGTCTGATGCCAACCGTCCTCTTAAGTCACTATCGGACAGCCTTAAGGGTAAGCAGGGACGTTTCCGTCAGAACCTCTTGGGTAAGCGTGTCGACTACTCGGCTCGTTCGGTTATCGTCGTTGGTCCCGAGCTTAAGATGGGTGAGTGCGGTATTCCCAAGCTTATGGCTGCCGAGCTCTACAAACCATTTATCATACGTAAACTCATTGAGCGTGGCATCGTAAAAACAGTAAAATCGGCAAAGAAGATTGTCGACCGTCGCGAGCCCATTATCTGGGATATCCTTGAGCACGTAATGAAGGGTCACCCCGTACTGCTTAACCGTGCGCCGACACTTCACCGTTTGGGTATCCAGGCCTTCCAGCCCAAGATGATTGAGGGAAAAGCTATTCAGTTGCACCCGTTGGCTTGTACAGCGTTCAACGCCGACTTTGACGGTGACCAGATGGCTGTTCACCTCCCCTTGAGCAACGAGGCAATTCTTGAGGCTCAGATGCTGATGCTTCAGTCACATAATATCCTTAACCCCTCGAATGGTGCACCTATCACAGTGCCTTCGCAGGATATGGTTCTTGGATTGTACTATATAACAAAGTTGCGCGAGGGCGCAAAGGGTGCCGGAATGACATTCTACGGCCCCGAGGAGGCTCTTATCGCATATAATCAGGGTCGTGTATCAATCCACGCACCGGTTAAGGTGATGGTTAATGACATCGACGAGAATGGCGAGTATGTACAGGTACTGCGCGAGACCTCGGTAGGTCGTGTAATCGTGAACCAGCTTGTACCTCGCGAAATGGGATATATCAACAAGATTATATCAAAGAAATCTTTGCGCGATATTATCAGCGACGTAATCAAGCGAGTGGGCGTGGCACGTTCGGCCGAGTTCCTCGATGGCGTAAAGAACCTCGGATACTATATGGCGTTCAAGGGTGGTCTTTCGTTCAACCTCGATGATGTCATCATTCCTAAGGAGAAAGAGGAGCTTGTACGCAAGGGTAACGAGAAGGTCGAGGAGATTTTGGCCGAGTATAACCTTGGTCTTATCACCGATAAGGAGCGTTATAACAAGGTGGTCGATGAGTGGACACACGTTAACAGCGACCTTGCCGACGTACTTATGAAGACAATTGCTGCCGACGACCAGGGCTTCAACTCGGTATATATGATGCTCGATTCGGGTGCCCGTGGTTCGCGTGACCAGATTCGTCAGCTCTCGGGTATGCGTGGTCTTATGGCTAAGCCTCAGAAGGCAGGTTCAGAGGGTGCGCAGATTATCGAGAACCCTATTCTTTCGAACTTTAAGGAGGGTCTTTCGGTGCTCGAGTACTTTATCTCGTCTCACGGTGCTCGTAAGGGTCTTGCCGATACAGCGCTTAAGACAGCCGATGCCGGTTATCTGACACGTCGTCTTGTCGATGTATCGCACGATGTTATCATCAACGAGGAGGATTGCGGCACATTGCGTGGTCTTGTTTGTACAGCACTTAAGAATGGCGATGATGTTGTTGCAAAGTTGGGCGAGAGAATTATGGGTCGCGTGTCGGTACACGATGTAATTCATCCCACAACAGGCAAGGTACTTGTTGCGTCGGGTGAGCTCATCACCGAGGAGATTGCCGAGGAGATTGAGAAGTCGCCTATCGAAAGCGTCGAGATACGTTCGGTTCTCACCTGTGAGTCGAAACACGGTGTTTGTGCCAAGTGTTACGGACGCAACCTTGCTACACAGCGTATGGTCGAGAAGGGTGAGGCAGTCGGAGTCATTGCAGCACAGTCAATCGGTGAGCCCGGTACACAGCTTACACTGCGTACTTTCCACGCCGGAGGTACCGCGGCCAATATTGCTGCCGATGCAAGCATCAAGGCTAAGCATACATCGCGCCTTAAATTTGAGGAGTTGCGTACAGTAGATACAATAGATATCGACGGTTCACCCGTTAAGATTGTAGTAAGCCGTTTGAGTGAGGTTCGTTTCGTGGATGTAAACACAGGCATCGTCCTCTCTTCACATAATATACCTTACGGCTCGAAGCTCTATGCTGCCGAGGATGAACTCGTCGAGTCAGGTAAAGTAATTGCTACTTGGGACCCCTTCAACGCCGTTATCGTAACCGAGGTTGGCGGTAAGGTCGAGTTCGAGTCGGTAATTGAGAATATTACATATAAGGTAGAGACTGACGAGAGTACAGGTTTGCACGAGGTGGTTATCATTGAGTCGAAAGACAAGAACAAGATACCTACAATCCACATCAACGATGAGAACGGTAACTCACTGCACAACTATAACCTCCCCGTAGGTGGTCGCGTGGTAGTAGAGCACAACCAGGTTCTTAAGGCCGGTGATGTATTGGTGAAGATGCCTCGCGTGTTTGGTAACGCCGGTGATATTACCGGAGGTCTTCCCCGAGTTACAGAGCTCTTCGAGGCACGTAACCCCTCTAATCCCGCTGTCGTTTCTGAAATTGACGGTGAGGTTACAATGGGTAAGGTTAAACGTGGTAACCGCGAGATTGTGGTAACCTCAAAGGTTGGCGATGTTAAGAAGTACCTCGTAGCTCTCTCTAAGCAGATTCTTGTGCAGGATGGCGACTATGTACGTGCAGGTACACCCCTCTCGGACGGTGCCATCACACCATCGGATATCCTTGCTATTAAGGGACCCACCGCAGTACAGGAGTATATTGTTAACGAGGCTCAGGACGTTTACCGTTCACAGGGTGTGAAGATTAACGACAAGCACTTCGAGATTATCGTACGTCAGATGATGCGTAAGGTGCAGATTAACGAGCCTGGTGATACACGCTTCCTTGAGTTGCAGATTGTCGACAAACTCGACTTCCAGGAGGAGAACGACCGCATCTGGGGTAAGAAGGTGGTTGTTGACGCAGGCGACTCAGAGAACCTGAAACCCGGACAGATTGTTACAGCGCGCAAGTTGCGTGACGAGAACAGTGCTCTCAAGCGCCGCGACCTTAAGCCCGTTGTTTCGCGTGATGCAGTTCCCGCTACATCTACACAGATTTTGCAGGGTATTACACGTGCAGCACTTCAGACATCAAGCTTTATGTCGGCTGCATCGTTCCAGGAGACAACAAAGGTTCTTAACGAGGCTGCGATAAATATGAAGAGCGACTATCTGTTGGGTATGAAGGAGAACGTTATTTGCGGTCACCTCATTCCCGCCGGTACAGGACAGCGCGACTTCAGCCGCATAATCGTTGGCTCTAAAGAGGATCACGACCGTCTTATGGCTAATAAAAGAGCGGTTCTCGATATCTCATTTGGTGACGAGTAATTAAACTCATATATAATAAAGCATTTCAGCAGCACTTCAAAGGAGGTGCTGCTGATTGTTTTTTATCGGTACCCTATATTTAGAAACTATTTGAATTTTATTGAAAAATATTACTTACATTGCGAGGCTTCTTTGAATCTATTATCGGCATCTTCCCTTTCTTGTTTTTTTGGAAATAGCCTGCTATTCCCTGCAAAATGCGAAAGAAAATCTACTCAATAATAACTCTCAAATAAATCCAAAATAAATTTCAAACAGCTTCTTAGTTCTGTATGCAATAATGTTATGAAAATGGAAATTTGAGCTTGGCAACTATTCGATTATCCGACTTCTTTTTCCTGATACCTCATTTTTCGGTAAGCTTATTTTGAAGAAGATACTATTTTTTGTCCTCTTTTTTCTTTTGGGATAGATTATTTTGGATATATTGAAAATATGGAGTATTTTTGCAATTATTAATTTCGGGGAGTATGAGCAATATTATTCAAATAGATGTAGATAAGATACTAGCCGACAAAGCCGGTAAAAAGGCACGTTATGTACCTCGTTTCCTTGTGTCGTATCTAAAGAAGATAATCCACCAGGATGAGGTGAATTATTTTTTGAAGCTTAATAGCGATAAATATGGGCTCGACTTCATACGCTCGTTTATGGAGTTCTTTAATAACTCATTCGATGTGCGCGGACTCGAGAATCTGCCCGACGACGGACGTTTCACCTTTGTGAGCAATCACCCTCTTGGTGCACAGGACGGTCTTGGCCTTGGTCTTATTCTGGGTGAGCGTTACGAGGGACGAATAAAATTCCTTGTCAACGACCTATTGATGAATATTCCACAGATAGCATCGCTTTTTATTCCCATAAACAAGACAGGTAAGCAATCGCGTAATCTGCCGCAGCAGGTAACAGCCGCTTTCAATAGCGATAATCACATTGTAATGTTCCCCGCAGGTATATGCTCGCGAAAGCAGAATGGTGTGATACGCGACCTTGAATGGAAAAAGACATTCATCGTAAAGAGTGTTCAGACACAGCGCGATATTGTACCAATACATTTCGAGGGTGAGAACTCGCCGTTCTTCTACCGTTTGGCAAATATAAATAAGATGCTTGGGATAAAATTTAATATTGCGATGCTCTACCTAAGCGACGAAATGTTCAAGAATAAAAATAAGAAATTCACTGTTACGATAGGCAAGCCTATTCCTTGGCAGACATTTGACAATAGTCGTCGACCTGCCGAGTGGGCACAGTATGTGCAAGATGTTGTATATAGCCTAAAATAGGGTTTGTCTTTAGTAACGTCAAATATAATACGACTATGGAAGATATAATTGCTCCGGTTCCGAAAGAACTGCTTAAAGCCGAACTAACCGAGGATAAGCGTTTACGTTTTACCCATCGCAGCAACAATGAGATTTATGTGCTCACAGCAGCCGACTCTCCCAATGTGATGCGCGAGATTGGACGTTTACGCGAGATCGCATTCCGTGCTGCAGGTGGAGGTAGCGGTAAGTCAATGGATATTGACGAGTTTGATACAATGGAGAATCCCTATAAGCAGATTGTCGTGTGGAACCCCGATGCCAATGATATTGTAGGTGGTTATCGCTTTATTCACGGTGCCGACGTGCGTTTCGACGAGAAGGGTGAGCCTATCCTTGCAACAGCGCATAATATGTTCAAGTTCTCGAAGCGCTTCCTCGAGGAGTATCTTCCTGTAACAGTAGAGTTGGGTCGCTCCTTTGTCTCGCTTGAATATCAGTCGACACGTATGGGCGCGAAGAGTCTCTATGCACTTGACAATCTTTGGGACGGTCTTGGCGCGCTCACTGTTGTAATCCCCAACGTAAAATATCTCTTTGGAAAGGTTACAATGTATCCGTCGTATGACAAACACGCACGTGACCTCATACTCTATTTCCTAAAGAAACACTTTGCCGACCCTGATCGTTTGATAGAGCCTTTCGAGCCTTTGCAGTTCCAGGAAGATGAGGCAGGTCTTGCAGCTGTGCTCTCGGGCGATAGCTTTAAGGCCGATTATCGTATCCTCAAGAGCGAGGTACACAAGGTAGGTCTCAGTATCCCACCATTGGTAAATGCCTATATGGGTCTTTCGCCTACAATGAAGATATTCGGAACAGCGGTAAATACCGATTTTGGCAATGTCGAGGAGACCGGAATTTTCATTGCTGTCAACGAGATAATTGAAGATAAATACGTGAGATATATTGACTCTTTTGCCAAAGAGAATCCCCCACTGATAAAACTGACATCGGGAGCCAATAAGATTTTTTATCACTCAGCAAAGAGCGAGAACTAATAGATTATTTAATCATAGTGAGAACTCCGAAACAAAAATATGCTTTCGGAGTTTTTCAATTTAAAGACATATATTATGAAAGTAGAGATAATAAACCGTTCGAAACACGCTTTGCCGACCTATGCTACCGACCTCTCCGCAGGAATGGACTTAAGAGCCAACTTAGACGAGCCTATAGTACTTAAGCCTTTGGAACGTACATTGGTACCGACAGGCCTTTTTATGGCTTTGCCCGCGGGATACGAGGCACAGGTACGTCCACGCAGCGGCCTTGCAATAAAGAAGGGTATTACAGTACTGAACTCCCCGGGTACAATAGATGCTGACTATCGTGGCGAGGTGTGTGTTATATTGGTGAATCTCTCGTCCGAGCCATTTACCATTGCCGATGGCGAGCGCATTGCACAGATGGTAATTGCACGTCACGAACAGATAGAGTGGCAGCCTGTCGAGGTGCTTGGTGAGACCGAGCGCGGTGCAGGCGGATTCGGACATACAGGTGTTTAAGAAGCAAACATTTGCCCTATGATGCGTACTCTTATTCTCTTATTGCTGTTGTTGCCCTTGCAGTGGTGCGCAGCGCTTGGGCCCACTGATAGCAATACGCTGTGTCATAAAGTCGATTCGAGCGATGTGGTAGCACGGGAACGTGCTTTCGATTACTTCTTCCTGCAGGCACTATCACTAAGGGAGCAGGAGCGTTACGACGAGGCATTCGACCTTTTCGAGCATTGTCTCGCTCTGCAACCCTCCTCCTCGGCTGTGTCGTATGAGCTTTTCTCTATGTACTCTTTTCTTGGACGAAAAGAGGAGGCTCTTGCAATGATGCAGCGTGCGGCCGAAGGCGACCCCAAGAACTATTGGTATATGGCAATGCTGGCAATAGCTTATGAAGATGAGGGACGCACCGATGATGCCATCGAGGTGTATAAGACGATGGCAAAACATTTCAGTTCCAATAGCAATGTTTTTGCCGGGTTGGCATCGGTGTATACCGATAAGGGCGAGTACAAGAATGCGATAGATGCTTTCGACCAGATAGAACGCATCGAGGGTAAGAACGAGCAGATTACACTGCAAAAGTACCGCCTTTATATGCTTCTGCAAGATAAGGATAATGCTCTGAAGGAGTTGCAGGGACTTATCGAGGAATACCCCGACGACTTTTCGACTAAGGTTTTTCTTGGAAGCACTTATATGCAGTTTGGCGATACTCTTAAGGCACTCGATATTTACGATAGCGTGTGCAAAGCCGATAGTAACAATGTGCAGGTGCAAAAAGCAATGGCCGATTATTATCAGCGTATGAATAGCGACTCTCTATTTACTGTCGCCATAGAACGTCTGCTCTTCAACGAGCGTTTCACAGGCAAGGAGCGTGCCGAGCTATTGGTGAAATTTGTCTCTTATAAAGATGCGCTTGGCGATTCGCTCTATAATATTTCCTTGATGAAAGCGCTTATGCAGTTGCCAACAGAGCAGGCAGTGACGGCCGAGACGCTTGCACGTTATATGGATATGCACGAGATGCCACACGATAGCATTGCTCCTGTTCTTGAGGCGCTATTGCGCTTTGAACCCGAGAATGGATATGCTCAGATGCAACTACTGAATGCGGCAATCAAGAAGAACGATTTTGACGAGGTAATTATGCGTTGCGATACAGCTATCCTCTATAATCCTGAAATTCTGGAACTCTACTATTTTAAGGGGGTGGCCGAGTATAATAAGAAAATGTATAAAGAGGCACTTGCGACATTCGGCAGCGGACTATCCAAACGCACTGATGCCGATGACTCCGGCTTTATCTCGGACCTCTTTGCGCTTGTAGGAGACATCCAACACGAACTTGGTAATACCGCCGATTGTTATATTGCCTACGACTCGGCACTTGTCTATAATGCCGAAAATCTTGGGGCACTCAACAATTATGCCTACTTCCTCTCTCTCGAGGGTCGCGAACTCGACAAAGCACAGCAGATGTCCTTTAAGACCGTTGAGGCCGAACCCGAGAACATGACATATATAGATACATATATGTGGATACTATTCGTTCTTGAACGATACGACGAGGCAAAGGCTTATGCCGAGAAATTGCTCTCATTGGGCAAGGAGGATACGCCTGTCGTGCTTGAGCACTGTGGCGATATTTTTGCAAAATGTGGCGATATTAACCGCGCAGTGGAACTGTGGAGCGAGGCGCAGAAACAGGGTGGTAAATCAAAAATCCTTGAGAAAAAGATAAAACGTCGAAAATATATATCCGATGGAAAGAAAAAGAAGAAGAGATAGTCTGCTCTGTTTTTTGTTGTTGCTTGTTCTTGTAACAGGCTGTCGCACACCAAAAAATGTTGATGCAGGAAATATAAAGGGCGATATAACAATAGATGAGCTTGTGAAGATGCAGGCTTTTACACCGACACTGATGAATTTATCTTCGAAGCTGAAGATAAAGGCGCGTGTGGGAGAAAAAGAGCTCTCGGTGGGCGGTACGCTTGGTATCGAAGAGAATAAAGGTATTCAAATTGGCATTACTGCGCTCGGTCTGTTCGAGGTTGCACGAATGGAGCTCACACCCTCTTCGGCTCTGCTGATAAACAAGGTCGAGGACGAATATGCTTCACTTGGTAGCGGTACTTTGGGAATATTGCAGCAGGCTGGTCTCAGCTACGAGGTGCTTCAGGCGATATTTACGAACGTACCTTTTCTATCCGATGGCGGTGATATGAGAAAGACACTTTCACAGATGGATATATCCCGTGTGGGTAATGATATAACCCTTGTAACACCCAAGAGAGGAGCTACACAATATACATTCTATCTCGATGCTTTGACGGGTGAATTGCAGCAGACAAGCGGCACCTACAATCAGAGTGTGAAGGTCGACTGTTATTACAGCGACTTCACCGAACTCGAGGGACGCAGTTTTCCGCGAAAGATACAACTCGACGTGCAGGGAGCAGGAACTCCGATTACCCTTGACCTTACTCTCAGTAATATCCGCGAGGGAAAATTCCGCTTTAAAAGTACCGATACAAAATCGATGAAGCAGATAGATGTTTCACGCATTATAAATGTAATAAAATAGGGCTCCTAAATTGCCCATTATGCCCACTCGTTGCAAGAAAAAGTAATATAATTCGGTAAATAACAAGAAGAAATAGTATCTTAGCACAAAATAAGATAGAACTATGAGCCGCAACTATATAAAATATTTTTCCTTATTCGTCCTTTTCTGTTTTTTTGCAGGAGGTCTTTTTGCGCAGAAAAACTCGGTAAAGGAGATGCGTCGTCGTGCCACTAATCTGCAAAAAGAGATTAGCGAGAAAGAGAGCATACTTAAATCCTCGCAGAAGGATGTAAAGAGCAAGATGCAGAATCTTGAGCTTCTCGATGCTCGTATAAAGGACAGCAAACAACTTGTAGGAGTGCTTGGTGAGGAGTTGCGCCTTATTGATGATACAATCGCCATACTCAATTCCGAGGTTGTCGAGAATGAAAAAAGTGTCGAGACTGCACGTGAAAAATATGCCGAGGCGCTGCGACGTGCAAGATACCACGCAACATTTCAGGATAAGCTTCTGTTTATAGTGTCGGCAAAGGATTTTAATACTATGATTCGTCGCTATCGCTACACTCAGGAGTATATGAATGCTCATCGTGAGCTTGGTAAGCAGTTGGACGAGCATATTGCGATGCTTCAGAAAAGAAGAGAGTATCTCGATACAATTCGTGCCGAAAAAGCTGTTTCTCTTGGTCTGCAAAAGCAGCAGAGTAATGAACTGCAGGAATTGGAGAAGGAGCAACGCAATCTGGTGAAAGAGCTGCAGCGCGAGTCGAAAAAGGTACAACGTGAACTCGAGAAACAGCGTAAGCAACTCAACAAACTGAATGATGACATTGACCGACTTATTGAACAAGAGATAGAGGCGCAGCGCAAACGCGAGCGCGAGGCTGCTGAACGTGCCAAGCGCGAAGCGGCGAAGAAGAATAATGCAGGAAAGACAACACCGGCAAAAGAGTATTCCGATGCAGGTATAAGCAAAATGAGTGGCTCGTTCCTGCAAAATAAGGGAAAGCTCCCTGTACCCATAACAGGACCCTACCACCTTGTCTCGGACTTTGGAAAGAAAAAAGGAGTGTTAGGCAAAGGTAATGTGCTTATTGATAATGGTGGAATAGTGCTGCAGGGACGCGCGGGTGCGCAGGCACGTTGTGTGTTCGAGGGTACGGTAACCTCGGTTTTCCGCACCGACGACTATGCTCTTGTGCTTGTGCGACACGGAAAATATATCTCGGTCTACTGTCAGCTCGATAAAATTCACGTGAAGAGTGGCGATGCTGTGAAGGCCGGTACCATAATAGGTGATGTAGCAAAGGATGCTTCGGGGCAGACACGTTTGCTCTTTCAGTTGCGAAACGAGAAGCAGAAACTCAATCCGCAGTTGTGGCTGAAGATGTAGCGTGTAAATTGTTTGAATAGGGTATATTATAACAATACGAACCCCACAGACAGAAGCTTTGGGGTTCGTATCATATTTATGCTGTTGGATTTAAAAACAGTTTCTCTATTTGATGATTTATCACAATCGGCAGTTCCTATTCTATCCTACCAACTTATTCTCGCTACATAGTCGTAGTGGCTGCCCTCGGTACATTTTTCGCATTTGAGTCCTGCTGCGGTGGCGTAGTAGGCGAGTGTCTCAAAGTCGATATACAGCCAATCGAAGGTGGCGCCTTTTATCCCCTTATAGCGCATCTC